>NZ_NFLA01000024.1:0-42601 GCF_002160675.1 Erysipelatoclostridium sp. An15 | reverse complement strand
TTCATATTTATTTAATATCACAGGTCCATCTTATCGAATCAAAGATAAATTAAATCCTAAAAAAACTGAGAACACTTAATTGCAACAAATTGGTCAAATTATCTTGACTTTTATATCTTTAGAGTTCATTGATAAGACTTGTTGAGGGTGCTGTAAAATATACTTGGCTATTATTTGTTCATAATTAGATAACTTATCTAAGTTATTTTGTAATTCTACAAAGATATTGATCATTTTATTTTTCTACAACAACTGCTTATTTACTATTAAACTGTTCAATTGTATCGAGAGCATCTTGTAATACCTTTTCACCATTCATCAAACCATAATCACGCATATCAATCACTTTTACTGGTAATTTATTTTCTGCATGATCAGTTAACATTTTAATATGATGACGCACTTGCGGTCCTAATAAAACAATATTCCAATCCTGAAGAATTCGTTCTGCCTCAGTAACCCCCACTGCTTTAATTTCTACTTCTAAATCTTTTTCTTGAGCTGCTTTTTCCATTCTAGTAACTAATAAGCTAGTTGACATTCCAGCATTACACGCTAACAAAATTTTAATCATAATATTTTCCTCCTTTTATTTTCAAGAAAATATTATCATTTTTTATAAAATAAATATGTTTTTAAAAATAAATCGGAAAAAATTATATTATTTTTTTTAATATTAATAAAAATATTGAGAAAATATTTCTTTTATTAAAAATAACTAGCTTTTTGGGTGAAAAAAATACATTATGATTTAACAAATAATTGTTTTCAAACAACATGGATAGAGGTTAAAAACGATTTAATTCTTGCTGATATTTCTAAAGATAGAGAAAATATAAAAAAATCTATTGAAATACTTGAAGCAGTAGAACAAAAGCAATTTTTAGGTCTGCACACAGTTTATACAAGAGATAAAGTAAATTTTATAACAAAGGAATTTATTTTAACCCTAGACCAATTAAAAAGCAGCTGTTTAAAATTGCTAATAAAAGCAAGATATATTAAATTACTTCTTTAAATTTTAACGAGCTATATATATTCATCCAGATAAACATGAACAAGAAAAAATTGAATTACTAATGATGTTAGACTCGCATACCGGTTATACAATTATGTTTATTCCAAAAAATTATTTATCAATTGTACCTTTTCTGACTTTTACTAAATTTAATTTTTAAATATTGTTCTAAAGAGCAAATAGTATATTTATTGTGAAATTCTTTAAATTTCAAATTAGGAACATACTTTTAAAACATAAAATATTTATCTATTATATGGATTAATCACAAAATATAATTTATTCATGAAAATTAACTGTGCTTAGCATTTTATATTTGAAATAAACATTTTAATTTTACTCTTTAATATTTAGTATTAATAAAATATATAGTGTATATTAATTCTTAATAATAACTACTAAATAATTTAATTGTTATTAATTAATTTTCATATAGAAAAAGTAGAGCAACGCAGGCGTTGCTCTACATAAAACTTTCGTTTTTGTCCTTCATCATATTATATGTATTTTTCGCATAAATAGTCAACAATTTTTTTAACAAATTCATAATTTGATGTAAATATATTATCGTTAATAAAATATTCACTATGTTTAACAAATCTTACATTTATTAAATCTTGTAAGATGTGCAATTGTTTTTCTTTTAATATAGGACTGCTACAAACTTCATTAAATAAAAATAAAGTTGCTATAAAATCATGTATAATTGGATTAGCAATTTTTTTCTTTCTCGTATTTTTACTAATATTAGGAATTTCTGTTAATAAAGATACTAGTTTTTTATTAGGTTCTATAATATTTTTCTTACCGTTAAATAAGTGTGTATGCGTATATGCTTTTCTTAAGGTATTTAATAAGCAATTATTATGAGCTGAAGCATTTCTAATAAATTTTAATGGCCATAGTAGATTATTTATTGTTTGAGATTTATTTTCTGGATAAAGTTCATAATATAATTCAAATAATTTAATAAAATCGCCAAAAGATAACACTTCTACAATGTTCCACACAGCCCAATTATTTTCATACTTATGAATTAGATCAGCACAAGTAGAATCATTCTTTTTGAAATCAATATTGCGTTTAATATAAGGATATTTTTGAAAAAACTGACTAATAATATTATATCCATCTTCTTTATCATTATTTGTTAAATCATTGATTAATTTTACCTTTAAAAAATGCTCTGTATCTAACGATAATTTAATAATATACTCTCTTAAGTACATATCAAGTTTAGATAATTCTACTAAGTATTCAAAATCTAAATGAATATATTGCTTTTTTGATTCATTATATTCAAAAGATTTAGCAAAAGATTTTATCTTAAAATAATATGTATTATATGTTAAATATTGCAATGCTGAATGCTCATCCATAATTTCTAATTTAATGTTTTATTTTTTAAATTTTCTATTTGTTGGTAAACTGAATACTTTTTTCGCAATGAAATCACCTCTAAAATATTTTATCACTATTTTGTCAAATAAAGCAGATGAATTTGAGATTTTCTTTACTCATGATAAAATATTATGTTTTTGCTTTATTAGAAGCCTATTCAACTAATTCATTATCTTTGAATCAATTATCTAATGTAAAAAAAGAGCAACAACATAGTGCTCTTTTTAAAGATAATATCAACTTAGTTTAGTTCTTTAACTCTAATTCGATTAATTGCTTTCTTTAGTGCAACTTCAGCTCGCATTAAATCAGTATGTTCAGTTGGATGATGGATTCTTTCTTCAGCACGAGCTTTAGCTTCTTTAGCTCGATTTAAATCAATTTCTTCTTTTGATTCGATTGAATCTACTATTAATTTGGTTTCATTATCATTTACATAAATAAAACCATTTCCAACAGCAAATTCATAACGCTGATTATCAATAATATAACTCATCATTGAAATTTCAACACCAGTTGCAAGCGGAATATGATGAGCTAGTATTCCAATCTGACCACCAGTTGAGCGAAGATTTAACTGATTGACTTCCACTTCTTGATAAACTCCTTTAGGAGTTATGATTTTAAGCTTAAATTTACTCATTTTCTAATGTCTTCGCTTTTTCAATTGCTTCTTCAATAGTACCAACGTTGTGGAAAGCCTGTTCTGGTAAATCATCATATTTACCTTCAAGAATTTCTTTAAATCCTTTTATTGTATCACTAACGCGAACATATTTTCCATCCATTCCTGTAAACTGACTTGCTACAGTAAATGGTTGTGATAAGTAATTACGCACTCTACGAGCTCTTGCTACTGTTAACTTATCTTCTTCACCTAATTCGTCCATACCTAAAATTGCAATAATATCTTGTAATTCTTGGAAACGTTGTAAAATTTGTTGCACACCATGAGCAACTTCATAATGTTCTTTACCAACAACTAATGGATCAAGAGCTCTTGATGAAGAATTTAATGGATCTACTGCTGGATAAATTCCTAATGCTGCAATAGAACGATCTAATACAACTTTAGCATCTAAGTGAGCGAAAGTTGTTGCTGGTGCAGGGTCAGTTAAGTCATCTGCTGGTACATATACAGCTTGAACAGATGTAATTGAACCATTTTTTGTTGAAGTAATTCTTTCTTGCAAAGCTCCCATTTCTGTTGCCAAAGTTGGCTGATATCCAGCTTGAGATGGGACACGACCTAACAAGGCAGAAACTTCAGAACCTGCTTGAGTGAAACGGAAAATATTATCAATGAACAATAAGACATCTTGTCCTTGGCTATCACGGAATTCTTCAGCCATTGTAAGACCTGTTAATCCTACTCTTAAACGAGCTCCAGGTGGTTCGTTCATTTGACCAAAAACAAGTGTTGTTTTTGAAAGTACACCACTTTCTTTCATTTCATAATATAAATCATTTCCTTCACGACTACGTTCTCCAACTCCAGCGAAAACAGATAGACCGCCATGTTCAGTAGCGATATTATTAATAAATTCTTGAATTAATACTGTTTTTCCTACTCCGGCTCCACCGAATAAACCGATTTTTCCCCCTTTAATGAAAGGACAAATTAAATCGACAACTTTAATTCCGGTTTCCAAAATTTCAGTTTCAGTTCTTTGTTCAGAATATGATGGGGCACTACGATGAATTGGCATTTTTTTAACGTCATCACCTAATGCTTCTTTTCCATCAATTGGTTGTCCTAAAACATTAAACATTCTTCCTAATGTTTGATTTCCTACTGGTACAGTAATTGGGTGTTTAGTATCAACTGCATCCATACCTCTTCTGACACCATCAGTTGGTCCCATAGCAATACAACGAACAATATCATCTCCGATATGTTGCGCTACCTCAACTACTAGTAGTTCATCTCCATTTTGAATTTCAATCGCCGTATTTAAAGCTGGTAGATTACTATCACCATTAAATTGGATATCGATTACTGGCCCTTTAGCACTAATTATTTTACCAATATTTTGTGACATACGGCACCTCCTTATTGTGCATTAGCCCCTGCCACGATTTCACTAATTTCATTAGTAATCGCAGTTTGTCGAGCTTGATTATATTTTAATAATAACTGTTCTGTAAGTTCATCGGCATTATCAGTAGCATTTTCCATTGAAGTTCTTCTAGATGCATTTTCACTAGTTACTGATTCAATAATATAACCATAAATAACTGCTTGTAAATACATTGGAATTAAGCTATTTAAAACTTCTTCAGGACCTGGTTCAAATAATGTTTCTTTTTTAGAAAGCTCAATATCTTCAAAACTATCAGCATCAATTGGTAATAAAGTAACAATTCTAGGTTTGAAAGTTAAATTGTTTATAAATTCAGTATAAACAATTTTAATTTTACTAATTTCTTGATTACAATACATATTTGTTAGTTCTGTTACTAATCTAGTAACATCTTTAAAATTAAATGTAGTATTTAAATCTTCGAATTTAGTATCTGTTATACCTTGATGATTCTTTTTTAAGTAACTTGATGCTTTAGAACCAATACTATAAACATAATCATCAGCTTTAATTACATCTTTGATTTCTTTAAATACGTTTGCATTATAACCACCACATAATCCTAGACTTGAAGCAATAACGATATATGCTTCTTTAGTTACATCTTTGTTTTCTTTTAAATAAGCACTATCATTATTTCCTTTACAATTAGCTAATAGCTCAGCTACTGTTTTAGCTACTTCACTATAGTATGGTTTTGATTGTTCCAATTGATTTCTTGTTTTTCTAAGTTTTGAAGTAGCTACTAGTTCCATTGCCTTAGTAATTTTTTTGGTTGATTCAACCGATTTAATTCTTCGCTTGATTTCTTGCATTCCTCCAGGCATAGCTAACTACCCCTTTGCTTGAGTTTTTTCAAATTGATTTACAAATGCACCGATAACATCTTTCATATGTTTTTCTAAATCAGGCGAAATTTCTTTTTTATCATTGATTTCATCAATAATTTCTTTTTGAGTCATTTCAATATGTTCTACTAATTGATCCATGAAGCTAGAAACTTGTTCAACTTCTAATGATTTAGTAAATCCATATTTTAAAGCAAATAAAGTAATTACTTGAGTTGCAACAGAACGTGGTGAATATTGAGCTTGTTTCAATACTTCACGAACTTTAGCACCATGGTCTAATGTTGCTTTAGTTGCTGCATCTAAGTCAGATCCAAATTGAGCAAATGCTTGCATTTCAGTATATTGCGCCAATTCTAATTTTAAAGATCCTGATACTTGTTTCATTGCTTTAATTTGCGCTGATGAACCAACACGGCTTACTGAAAGTCCAGTATCGATTGCTGGTCTAAATCCTGAGTTGAATAAATCTAACTGCAAGAAAATTTGTCCATCAGTAATTGAAATTACGTTAGTTGGGATATATGCAGAAATATCCCCAGCTTGAGTTTCAATGATTGGTAAAGCAGTGATTGATCCACCACCATTTTCTTCATTTAAACGACAAGCTCTCTCTAATAATCTTGAATGTAGATAGAAGACATCACCTGGATATGCTTCACGTCCTGGTGGTCTTTTTAACAATAAAGAGACAGTACGATATGCTACTGCATGTTTTGATAAATCATCATAAACAATTAATACGTCTTTCCCTTGTTCTAACCATTCTTCTCCAATAGCGCATCCAGCATATGGAGCAATATATTGCACTGGTGCTAATTCACTAGCAGAAGCACAAACAACTGTTGTATATTCCATTGCGCCACCTTGGCGTAATTTTTCTACGATTTGTGCAACTGTTGAATTCTTTTGTCCAATTGCAACATAAATACAATAAATATCTTGTCCTTTTTGATTTAAAATTGTATCAATAGCGATTGCTGTTTTACCAGTTTGACGGTCACCAATGATCAACTCACGTTGTCCTCGTCCAATTGGGATGATTGCATCAATTGAAGTAATTCCTGTTTGTAAAGGCTGATCAACTGATTTTCTAGTCATAACACCGCTGGCAACTCTTTCGATTGGACGTGTTTTAGTTGTTTTAATTTCACCATTACCATCAATTGGTTGTCCTAATGGGTTTACAACTCGTCCTAATAATTCATCACCTACTGGAACTTCCATAATTCTACCAGTACGTTTAACTTCATCGCCTTCTTTAATTTCATCTTCAGAACCAAGTAAAACAGCACCTACGCTATCTTCATCTAAGTTCATCACCATTCCATAGACATCGTTTGGGAAGGCTAAAAGTTCACCTAACATGGCATCATCTAAGCCATGGATTACACTTACACCATCTCCAACAGTCATAACGGTTCCTACATCTTTTTGTTCAATCACTTCATCAAAGTTTTTAATTTGTTCTTTGATCAAAGTGCTAATCTCATCTGGTCTAAGCCCCACTATTTTCACCTACTTTCTTAATAGTTCTTTTTTCAATAATGAAACTTTATTTTTGATTGTTCCATCAAAAACCCGATTATTTACTTCAACTTTAATTCCACCAATTAAAGCTGGGTCTTTAACAACTTTTAATTTAATTATTTTATTGGTTGCTTTTCCTACTGCTTGTTCAACTTGTTTTAAAGACTCTGGTGAAATATCAAAAGCAGTATATAAAATACCCTCTTCTATTCCAAAATAATCATTACATAATTTTTTAAATTCTTTAATTATTTCTTGAAGATAGCGAATTCTTCTTTTTTTGACCAATAATTTCAAAAAATTAACAATATATGTATTAACTGTTCCTTTAAAACTTTGATCTATTAAATCACATTTAACTTTATCATCAATCAAAACATGACTAAAAAAAGTTAAGAATTTAGGCTCTTTACTGAAGATATCATCAATCAATAGCATATCTTTTTGATAACTATCAACCGCATTTTCTTCTTTAGCTAAAGAAAATAATGAAACAGCATAACAATGTGCTACAGATTCCATTATTTATCAATTTCCTTAATAAATTCATCAACTAATTTTTCATTAGCTTTTTGATCCATTTCCTGATTCATTATTTTACTAGCCACGTCAATTGCAATATTTACAATTTCATTCTTTACTTCAGCTTTCGCTGCAATTTTTTCTGCTTCGATTTCTTTTGATGCACGTTCAAGTTTTTCTTTCGCTTCTTCATTTGCTTTTTCAATGATACTATCTCTTGTCTTACCAGCATCAACCTTTGCTTTTTCAACAATATTACGATATTCTTTGGCAGCAGCACGAGACTGTTCTTCACTTTCTTCCATTAAAGCTTTAGCCTTTTGCTGCATATTTTTAGCATCATTTACAGTTCCTTCAATGTAATCAGCACGTTTAGCAAAATAGTCTTGTACTGGTTTCCATAAAAACTTTTTAAAAATGCATAACATTACTCCTGTTGCCAGTAACTGAACTATTAAAGTCGTAATATTGGGGAATAATTTTGAGGCAATATCAATATCCATTCTTATTCCTCCTCTTGATTAAATTTGATTTTATCCACCGTATACGAATAATAATAGGAATGAAATCAATAAACCATAAATTGCAACTGTTTCTGTTAAGGCAATACCTAAAATCATTGTTGTACGGATTTTTCCTTCCGCTTCTGGATTTCTACCAATAGCTTCTACTGCTTTACTAGCACAAATTCCTTCTCCAATACCAGTTCCTAAACCGGCACACACTGCAATACCTGCTGCAATAGCAATTAATCCTACGTCTGTCATATTTCTTTCCTCCAATTTTTTTACTTAAAATTAATATATCTTTAACTAGCTTAATCTTCATTTACTTCCAAAGCGATTAAAATACTAGATAAAGTCACGAATACTAGGGTTTGAATAAATCCTGCAAAAACATCAAAATAAGCGTGGAATATTGGGGCAATAAGTGGTCCCAAAAAGTTAAAATTGATAACATACTCTGATAAGTATCCCGTAAAACTATATATCAAAGACAACAAAATTGACCCTGCTACAATATTTCCAAAAAGACGCATTGACAAAGAAATAAGTGGTGCCAATGTTCCTAAAATGTTAGTTGGTGGCCAAATAATATCTTTAATATAGGTAAATACTCCTTTTGTTTTTAAAGCGTTGTACTGAATTAACGTAAAAGTGATTATAGTAATCGCTAACGTAATTGAATAATTTGAAGTTGGTGCTTCAAAACCAAATAATCCACTTATATTTGATATAAATATATATATAAACATCATTGCAAAATAAGGATAATAATTCTTAGAAAACTGTGCTGGCATTAATGTTGCCATGTAATCTTGAATCATTTTTACTCCTGTTTCACAAACAAGAACAATCCCAGTGGGTCGCTTAGTCGGATCTGCTGCTTTGATTTTCCTTCCAGCCAAAATGAAAAAGATTGATAAAACTGTAATAATAATCAACGAAAAAATCAGTTCTGGCTGAATTACGATATGTATATCTCCCATCACTTTCACCTCCTTTTTTCTAGATTAGCTATTTTGAGTTTTTTCCAACCTATCATTTCGATAAGCATCAATATAAATAGTAGCCTGAATAATAAAATAACCAAGAAAAACCGTTATAATATTGATCCAGGATACTTTTATAGCAATAAAAAATCCTGCTCCATATACAAACAATTTTGCAAAAAACAGAACAACAACTAAGCTGATTGTACTTGTTGATAAAGCTAAAATAAGATCACTTATTTTAATTATCATCTTAAATACAATCAAACTAACTATATATCCAACGATCATTCCTATCAAATAAGAAATGTCAGATACAATCAAACTAACTACACCAGCTATTGCCAGAGCTACTAAAAATACATATTTAGAATGGCTCATTACTGTCTTTTCATTCATCTTTTCCTACTCCTAACAATAACTTTATTACATAAATAAAAGCCACTATTAATAAGACTAATATCCAGCATGGTTTAGAATTGAAGTAATCATCAAGCCATAAACCAGCTATTACAGCTAGTAAAAACACGCCAATTACTTCAAAACCTAACCATAAACAAAAGACAATATCTTTTAATAACTTTCTTTTATTCTCTTTCATATTTAAAACTAATCTGTCCCAAACAAACGATCACCGGCATCGCCTAATCCAGGAACAATATAGCCTTTGCTATTTAGCTTATCATCTAGCGCTGCTAACGTCAAATTAACATCAGGGTGTTCTTTTTCAATAACCGCCACCCCTTCAGGTGCTGCTAACAAACATACTAAATGAATGTTTTTAGCACCTCGTTTTTTTAGACTGGTTATTGTTGCACTAGCACTACCTCCGGTTGCTAGCATAGGATCAACGACAATAACAATAGCATCTTCTATACCTTTAGGAAATTTAGCGTAATATTCGATTGGCTGTAATGTTTCTTCATCACGTTGTAAGCCAATATGACCAACTTTAGCACTAGGAATAATTCTTCTAAAACCATCTACCAAACCAATACCAGCTCTTAATATTGGTACTAAAATTATTTGTTTAGCCAATTTTTTGCCAACGGTCTTACAAATCGGTGTTTCAATTGGATATTCTACTAATGGTAAATCTTTAGTAACCTCATACGCCATTAACATAGCGATTTCATCAAGATTTTCTTTGAATACTATTGTATTTGTATTTTTATCACGCATAATAGATAATTTATGGTTTATTAATGCATGATCAAGTACTGTCGTTGCCATTTTTTCACCTCTTAAATATATTTAATATCATTATACATTTCAACTTTATCAGTTAAAGCTTTAACTCTTTTAATACATTCTTCTTTAATTTGATCTGTTTCTTCATTTTTTAAACGATAAGCAATTATTTTTCCGACTTCTTCGAAATCTTCTTCTTTAAATCCTTTAGTTGTCATAGCAGGTGTTCCTACACGAATGCCGCTAGCTTTAAATGGTTTTTCTGTGTCAAAAGGAATCGCATTTTTATTAGCAGTAATATTAATTTCATCTAATAAACGTTCTGCTTTTTTACCAGAAATTCCACAACTAGATTTAACATCTATTAAGATCAAATGATTATCAGTACCACCAGCTACTAATCTAAATCCTTCTTCTTTTAAAGATTTTTCAAGAGCTTTGGCATTTTTAATAATTTGTTTTGCATATTCTTTAAACTCTGGTTGCATTACCTCATAGAAGCAAGCAGCCTTAGCAGCAATTATGTGCATTAAAGGTCCACCTTGCATTCCTGGGAATACCGCACGATCGATAGCTGGCGCTAATTCTTTTTTACACATAATAGCACCACCTCGTGGTCCCCTTAAGGTTTTATGAGTTGTTGTTGTAACAACATCAGCATAAGGAAATGGTGATGGATGTTCACCTGCTGCAACTAAACCAGCAATATGAGCCATATCGACCATAAATAAAGCTCCTACTTCATGCGCACATTTAGCCATATATTCAAAATCAATAATTCTTGAATATGCGCTTGCTCCAGCTACTACTAGTTTAGGTTTAATTTCCTGACACTTCTTTTTAAATTCTTCATAATCAATAGTTTCAGTTTCTTTAGAGACACCATAACTATAAAAATCATAATTAATTCCAGAATAGTTTAATGGATGTCCATGTGTTAAATGTCCACCATCTGCTAAAGACATTCCTAAAACTTTATCACCGTGCTCTAATAAAGCCATATATACTGCTGTATTAGCTTGAGCACCACTATGAGGTTGAACATTTGCATGCTGGGCACCAAAGATTTTACATAATCTTTCTTTAGCTAAAGTTTCTACCTCATCAACAAACTGACAACCACCATAATATCTTTTTCCCGGATATCCTTCAGCATATTTATTAGTAAGAACACTTCCAGCCAACTGCATAATTTCTGGAGAAACAAAGTTTTCAGAAGCGATTAGCTCAATGTTATTTCTTTGCCGATTTAATTCCCGTTCAACACTTTCAAATACAGCAACGTCTTTCATTTTATTCTTCTCCTTCATAAGCCATCATTTTTTCAATTCTTTGAACGTGACGTCCACCTTCAAATTCTGTTGATAGCCATGCTTTTAAGATTTCTAATGCTAAACCTTCACCAATAACTCTTTGTCCCATTGCAATCATATTACTATCATTATGAGCACGTGTAGCTTTAGCACTAAATACATCATGACATAATGCACATCTAATACCATTTACTTTATTAGCAGTAATACTTACACCAATTCCAGTACCGCATACAACTACCCCCTTGTCGCACGCACCACTAGCTACTGCTTTAGCGGCTTTACCAGCATAGTCTGGATAATCGCAGCTATCTTCACTATTTGTTCCAAAATCTTCTACTTCATAACCATTATCTAATAAATATTCTTTTAACACATTTTTTAATCTTAATCCACCATGGTCACATGCCATTGCAATTTTCATTTCAATACCTCCATTATTTCTTCTTTAGAAATATCTCCTAATCTTAATATCTCAACATTACCCTTACTTAAATCAACAATTGTACTAGCCTTTTTACTGATACTTTCTCCTTTTACAATTAAAGGAATTTTTCCTTTAAATACCTCCATAACTGCTTGATCATCAACCAGACTTTCTTTACCTGATAGATTAGCACTTGTTACTAACATTGGTCCTGTTTTATCTAGTAATGATAAAACAAATTTATCATCAGGTATTCTAATTCCGATTGTATCAAGTGAGGCTGTAAAATATTTATCAATATGTGGCTTTTTTTTCAAAATGATAGTAATCATACCAGGCATAAAAGCTTTGATTATCTTTTTAGCATTTTCATTAACATATGCATATTTTTCTATATCTTCAGGTTTGCTTATCATCATTGAGATTGCTTTAACCTTATCACGTTTTTTTATTTGATATAGTGCATCTAAAGCCTCTTTTGATCCAAACTTTACCCCTAAACCAAAAACAGTTTCAGTAGGAAAAGCTACTACCTTATTATTACCCACTAATTCAGCGGCTAAATCAAGAGCATCTTTTTCAACTAAAACTGTATTCATACAATCACCTCATTTGACCTATATTATACAATAAAAGATATAAAATTTGTAGCATTTTAGTGATATTTTAACACATGCTTCATATCTGTAGAAAAATAAACAATAACTGACTTTTGGTCTACAATCATCATTACAATATTTGCCATTGGCATTTTTTCATATCTACGTTACCGTTACTTTTAAAAACCACACCTTCTTGACATAACAATTCCCTTTGCTCTATCCAGCCAGGTACTAAACGTCCTGCACTATTAACAACCCGATGGCAAGGATAGTTACCATATTGTTCACTATGACTTAAAATTTTTCCTACTAAACGAGCATTTTGGCTTCTACCTGCTAAAATTGCAATTTGTTTATAGCTAGCAACTTTCCCTTTAGGTATTTCAGCTACTATTTCTAATATTTGATACGCTAAATCATCATTCATCAATTTTCACCCTTATTATTTGAAAGTAATTTAATATTATAAAAAGAGATATCATTTCATTTTGATATCTCTTTATTTCTAAAATTAATTGCTTTCAGGATAAGTAATTACTACTCTTGTTAAAATTCCTTTTTTATTTTCTGTAACCATTTCGTATTCATATCCTTGATCATCTGAATAATGCCAATGACCATCAGTATTTTGATAAGGGTCACCGATATAATCTAATAAATCTGAACTAGTAGTATCTCCATCCATAGCGATTTCTTGATCATCTTGTGTAATAAATACAAATGAATCTAAGCAATGATGATTAGTTTCTTCAGTAATTGTATCATAATCTAAAGTAATTTGAGTAACTTTACAATCTGCAATTGGTAAACTTTCGTCAGTATCATTTTCATAACGAATACCAAACCATTGCCATTCATCACTAGCACCGTCGATATAAACCTTCAAAAACGCTACCATTGATGATACTCCACCTGCATCTAATTCACCAGCTTCATCTACTGTATTTCCTGTATCACCAAGTTCTACTTTCGTACCAATTTTTTCTAAATATCTAACATATTCACCAACTGTTTCTGGTAAACAAACATTTTCTCCTTCAATAGTAAAATACTTAATTAATCCTTTTGATTCAGTAAATGGTCTTTCTTCAGTAGTATTATTATCTGATCCACCAGATGATGAACTACCACTATTTGAATCATCACCACCACATGCTGTAAGAGTAATTACCATCATTAATGATAACCCTATTGTTAATAATTTTTTTAACATAGTATTTCTCCTTTTTTTTGTTATCCAAAAAACATTATAATTAATTTTTAGGATTTTATCTACATTTTTACTGAAATTTGTACTTAATTATTACTATCTTCAGCTTTAACATAAAATTTATTGATAAATTTTGAAATTGATTTTGGCCAAAATTTTTGAAACATTACAAAATCTTCTTTAGTTCTTACACGTTCATTAATGATTTCAGTTGTGGTTGATTCTTCATGAACACGATGTCCCATTAACAAATCTTTTACAAAAGTAAACCGTCCTTTTTTTAAAGATAATTTTTCCCAAGCATACCAGTCTACATCACAAACAAAATCACATTTAAAAATATCATCAGTTTTAATATTGTCTTTTACAAAAGTTACGGCTGGACAACTAATAGCATTACCAAATCGTAATGATAAGCGTTTCCCAAACTTTGTTTTAGCAAGACTTTTTATTCTCATCGGTAACAATAATATTCGCTTTATTTTTAAATTAGTATTACTATGCACTTTACCTGTATCTCTTATTTCATAATAATCACTAAATACAATTAATGAATCCGGATATTTTTGATATGCTTTAACGATTTTATCTGAATAATCATAATCATAGATATCATCTTGATGAGCAATAGTAGTCAATTTTGTTTTTCCACAAGATACTGCAAAATCAAAATCATACCCAATTCCTTTACCTGGATTAGGATTTATCATTACTTCTAATGAGTATTTATCAGCCATATTTTGAATATAGTCATTAGGAGTTGAAGTAGCGATAACTACTTTACTAGGATATTTTTGATTTAAAACTGATTTAATACATTCTTCTAAATATGAAGACTCTTTATATGCTAAAACAACATATGTATGCATAATACCTCCTATAAATTATTGATAAAATTAGTTATTTCATCAATAATTCCTTGCTTTTCACTTTTATAATCTTTGGGTTCAAAATTATGAGCATTTTCCACTAACTCATCAAGTTTAGATAAATCAGTACATGGGATAATATAATCTTTTTTGACAAATCTTTCCATGATCTGAACTTGATGATCATTATTTTGCTCTTTATACTTTCCCAAACGCGGTACTACTATTGTTCTCTTTTTTAACTTTAGTGCTGAAACAATAGCGGCAACACCAGCATGTGTAATTATCAAATCGGCAATCTCAATTTGATGTAACAATTCTTCTTCACTGTAATATTCTTGACAATGAATTTTATCATAAGTTCCTTTTGTATATCCTAACTGGACATAGACATCATTTTCATTTACAAATTTTGAATCTAAAATAGCATTTAACAAGCGATCAAATCGTTTATCTTGAGTTCCAAACATAACAAAGATTCTCATTATTTTAGCCCTCCTCGATATTTTGCCTTAGGATATAATTTAAGCATATCTTCCCATTGTACTAAAAATAAGTCAGCAATTGGATATACTAATTTACCTGATAATGTCTTAGTAGTAATATTTGCAAATGTTTCTATAAAAATAACCTTTTTACCAAATAACTTAGCTATATAACAGATTGGCACCGTTGTATGGGCTCCTGTTGCAATAACAACATCAGGTCGCACTTTTAAAAATGCTTTAAAACTTTTAAAAATATTGATTGGAAAATTACATAGAAACTTAAATAAATGTTCTTTAGTTCCAGCCGGCATATACCAGCTTCTTGATTTATTTACTTTTTTATACTCTTGCATCATTTCATGATCTTCGGTAATTAAAAATGAATTATAACGCTCCATTAATTCCTTTAACTCGCATAACTCACTATAATGTCCACCAGCCGATGATGTAAAAATTACTCGTGTTTTTAGATCATGTATATTAAAATTTTTAAAAGCATCTAACCATTGTTTTTTTACACTTTCATATGAATACATTTGAGCTTTAGCAATAGCATTTTTAGATAATTCATCTTGTGGAGTATTCAAGATTTCTACGATTTTATCAGCCATTTTATCTAAATCGCGATTTTTTATAATATAGCCATCTTTTCCATCATCAATAATATCTAATGATCCTTTGGCACTATCAAATGAAATACATGGTATTCCATAACTCATCGCTTCTAATAAAACTAAGCCAAAACTTTCATAGTGCGATGTTGTAACAAAAACTGATGTATCTAATAAAATTTGTTCTTTTTCTTTACCAACTGTATTACCATGGAAATCTACTGATTTACTAACTTCTAATTGATCAGCTAATAAACTTAAATTTGCTCTTTCCTCACCATCACCTAATATTTTTAACTTAGCTTCTGGCTCTTGTTTTAAAACTTTTTTAAATACCTTTAACATATCATCGTATGCTTTTTCTTTTGATAATCTTCCCATTACAGTAATTTGTTTTGTACTAAGATTTGCTTTTTGTTCAGGCATACTATCAATACATAATGGTAAATATAAACATTGTGGTCCTGTTAAGTATTCTTTATAAAAATCATATATTGATTTTGAAGCCGGTATAAATAAGTCGAATTTTTTTACTGCCCGATATACTTTTTTTGGATAATTCTTTGCACATTCTGGATGACAATGTTCCCAAGCAATTAATAGTTTATTTTTTTGATACTTAGCAAATAATTTATCAAAAGCTAGTGTTGAAGAGACAATAATATCACCATCGTTATCTTTAGCACATAGTTTTATTAATTGATGTTTTTTTATTAATACCCTAACTGCTTTTATTCCTTCAATAAAAATACTAAATATTTTTTTATTTTTTAATGCAAATTTAAACTCTTCTTTATTAGGTTTAAGATTTGTCGATAAGTAAGTAACTTTTACTCTAGGATCAATATAAAATGATGGCTCACACAACTTATATACATTTACAATTTCAACATCAAAATCATCAATTAACATATTAGCTAAAGAGCAAATAGCTTTTTCAATCCCACCAACACGAAGATGTAATGATAATATCGTTACTTTTTTCTTTTTACGATTATTATTAGTGTTTACAATTTTTTTATTAGTTCTTAAATATGCAAACTTACATGCCCATAATGCTGTACGTTTTAAGCGTTTAATATGTTTTTCTTTATGATCAAAACATGTTAAATGATAATGTAACTGCGACTCTTTTAAAATTCTTAATTTACGATAATGATTAATATTTTTATTAATTGTCACTGAATGATTATGGATAACATTAACATTGTTTAAAACACATACATGCAAACCTGCTTGTCTAGCTTTAGTGCATAAAATATCTTCTTCATAGAAAAGAAATGTTCCTTCATCTAAAAAGCCAATTTTATCAATAACTTCTTTTTTCATACCAAAGAAGCACCCAGAAATACAATCAACCGGACTAACTGGTCCATGGTAATGAAATTTTGAATATTTATTACTTTTTTTAAACAATCGATTAATTATTGGATAGTTATCATGGATATCATATTTAATCGTTCTTTCTTTCCAACCACGATTAATTGTTCCATGTTCTTCAATTGTAGGTCCAAAAATTTGATAATTATTTTCAGAATTCATATGTGCGATAAAATCCAACAAATTATGTTGATCAACTATAATATCAGGATTAGCAATAATATAATTATCAAATTCTTGTTCATATAAATATTTTAATCCTGCATTATTCCCTGCAGCATAACCTCGATTTTCTGTTAGAGGTATTAATTTAACATCTGTTAAAGTTTGCAATAATTCTAATGAATTATCATTTGATCCATTATCAACAACGCATATCTCATCAATTATTTTGAAATTTTTTATTTGATTAACAAAATCTACCGTCTCTTTAGCGTCATTATAATTCAAGACAACTATTCCTGTTTTCATTTTTACCTCCTAACCTAGTCCTTCTCTTCAAGTATTTTTTGATTATAATAATTAGATGTTTTTTGTAATTCGTTATCTAATGTTTTAAATCCTAACTCTTCCATAAGAGTTTGTTTATCTGAAAACAAATTTGTTCCTAATCCTAAACGATCTCCTTCAATTTTAGCACCCATTGCCGCTAAAATAGTTGGATACATATCCATTGTACTAAATGATCTATTTTTATTATTTTTTGCTTCTACTGCGCTATTGATAATACAGTTATATGGTGTTCTTACATAGTTACTATCAATATTATCAAAAAACTTTTCTGACATACTTTTATGATCTCCAGTAATTACAATTGTCGTATTATCATACCATGGTTGTTGTTTACACCAGTTAATGAAATTATTAACTTGCCGTGATTGACATTCAATTACATTAGCGTATTGATTTTTATGATTCTTTTGACATTGACTACACAAATAACCATCAGGAGTATGAGTGTCAATTGTAGTAATAGAAATATTAAACGGCTGACTTCCATTAGCTAAATTGGTTATATCTTTTTTAGCAAACTCAAATAATTTTGCATCTTCAATTCCCCAAAATACAAAATAGTCTTTTGGAATCTCTCCGCTTTCAACAAAACTTTTATAATCACGAATTATATAATTACCATGCTGTTTATAAAAATTAGAGGTACCTCCAAAATCAACATCAGAACCACAAATAAACTCATTAACATATCCATTATCTTCTAATATTTCTCCTAATGAATATCCTCCTGGTAAAAATGCAGTAGAAGTATCATATTTACTACTTGTAATAGGCAATGATAAAGGAATTCCCATATCTTGAGAAACCTGCGAAGCAATCGTCCATTGTGTTCCATCGATAGTTAGGCTTCCACCAATACTATCATTATTTGAAAAATTAATATTTTCTTTAGCTAAATTGCTTAATTCCGGGATATAGTTGATATTTTCACCGCCACCATTAGCACTATCGGCATATGTATTTTCAACTGATTCTAAATATAAATGAATTAAGTTTCTTTTTTCACCATCAAAACTGATATTAGCACTGCTTGGATCAACATAATAATTTTCATATAAATCTGTTTTTTTAAATGAGTTACTTATATATCCATAGATATTATAGTTATAAACTGTAAAAATCAAAGAACAAACAAGACAACAGATACCCCACTTAACAAAATTTCTTTTTATAAAATTACTGATATTTTTATTATTTCGCTTTAATATTTTTTGAATACCAAAAAGTACTAAATTAAAAATAACTACTATTAATAAACTAATCGGTACTGAAAATAAAAACCAATCAAGATATACTCCACTATCAGTACCGTCCATTGGTACTTTTAAATGGAAAATAATCTGATTTAATGTTTTCACAGAAAATGTTCGATTTCCCCAAATAACAGAAGTTATTATTAACACACCAATAAAAACTAATACTGTTCCTATAATGTATTTTTTTTCTAATTTTTTTAATTTCTCTATCATCATTATTCCTCTTAATCCAAATTCCTTACTATTCTACCATATAATTAACAAATATTAAACAAAAGAAAAGAATGAAATAATCAAGACTATTTCATTCTTATAAAACTAATGGTATTAAATTATAAATAGAAATCATTGCCATAATTGGAATAATTATTGTGACAATTTTTACTATTTTATCATGTAAATAAATTTTAGTATTTTGTAACCAAATCAATAATAAATAAATTATTGGGATATAATATCTACCTTGAACTCCTTCTATCCACTGATATCCAGCTGGTGTCCAAGCTAATGCCATCGCCAGCATAACAACTAATATAACTGCTGCTGCAATTAAAAAATATAGTAATTTATGTTCATAAGTAAAAACTTCGTTGTTTGATTTTTCACTAAAAGAACTAATAATTAATAATCCAATCCAAACATTAATTATCCATGTTGGCATTAATATATTTAGCCATCCTAGCTCACTCCCGATAGCAGTATTTATATACCAAACTCCTTTTTCAATAAACGTATTAATAAATAACATTATCGTTCCCGGTATATCCGTCAACAGTGACGATAATGTATATGAAGGAGTTCCTGACCAAGGAACTAAATTTTCACCAGAAACCGTTCCTAATGAAGAAGTAGTACCAGTACTAATAAATGATCTAAAATTCAATAATACAATACACGTAATCACAATTATAAAAATTATTATCTTCGTTCTTTTAGCAATCTCATAACCGTTAGGATTAAAATATTTAGCCAATATTGGGATAACTAATATAAAAGCATACGCTGATCCTTTAATAGTTAGAAGGAGTAATCCTGCCAAAGCATATAATACAATATCTTTTTTCTCAACTTTATCCGATTGATAAACAAAAAACATACCATAAGCAATACAAAAAAACGATGTAGCATTTAACACAGCATCATATGATAATGAAAACATCTGATGACAAGTCATTGGTAACATTGTAATTGCAAACAATAACAATTTTCCAAATGGAATCTTTTTTAAAGCAAAATAAGTAACAATTGTATAATAAACAAAATTAAAAAGACGTCCCATATATACAGTGGTAACCCCACCTAGATTAAATAATCTAGCAATAGTGATACCTATTGCAGTTGGAAAATACGCAAAAATTTGTCCAAGACTAACTGATTCAACTTCTATATTCACATATTCATTATTTTCGCTTATACTAAAAACATTATTATAAACATAATCATAATATCCATTATCTGGTATGCTCACCTGTCTCGAATACAATTCATGTTCTTCAACTCTCATTGTAACCTTACCATTTGTTTCTTTTTGCATAATTTGACTTGATAATGAAAGAGCACTATGCATATGTACCCATTCATCTGGAACAATACCTGGTGGAATTAATAGCGTATAAATTAAACCAATTGGGATAATTATCATCAAAAATAACCGGTCTATTTCATAGTTATTTTTTAAAATTGATATAATCAATATAACAGCAATTGCTGCAAATAATCCATAAATAATACTGTGAACATTTTTGATAGAATTTACTTTGTCTATTAAGATATTACGTTGATTAAAATAAAATAATAAAATAACTAAAATAGCTGCTATTATAGAAATGTATTTCAATATTTTTCGATCACCAACATTTATATTTTCAACAATTTCAACCTTACTATGTCGCATTGTTTTTCTCCTTTAAAAAAAGCTAGTATTAGATAATATTAATACTAGCATTTTTATGATTAATATTCAATTTCTTTTAAATATCTTCCTAAAGCATCTTGCCATGTAGGTAAACGATCAAAACCATTTTTATCTAACATTTCTTTAGACATTCTACTATTATTTGGTCGCTTAGCTTTAGCTGGGAACGCATTTGAATCAACTGGTGTTACTTCAACATCCATACCTGCTTGTTTAAAGATTTCGCAAGCAAATTCATACCATGAACATAGACCTTCATTTGTTGCATGATAAATTCCATATTTATCAGTTTGAATCATATCAACAACTAATTTAGATAAATCATATGTATATGTTGGTGAACCGATTTGATCATTTACGACACTAACAGCACCTCGTTCCTTACCTAAACGAAGCATTGTTTTAATAAAATTATTTCCATTAACACCAAATACCCAAGCAATTCTTACAATAAAAAATTTATCTAGTTCTTCAACTGCTAATTCACCTTCGTATTTAGTTTGCCCATAAACATTTAAAGGATGTCTTTCATCATATTCATGCCATGGCTCTTCACCTTGACCATCAAATACATAATCTGTAGAGAAATACATCATTGGAATATCTAATTCTTTACACACATTAGCAATGTTTTTTGTTCCATCTACATTTACTTTAGTACATGCCTCAACTTCATCTTCAGCTTTATCAACAGCAGTCCAAGCTGCACAATGTACTACAGCATCATAATTTCCATCTTTTATTACTTCTTCTACTTTTTTAGCGTCAGTGATATCCATTTCTTCAACATCAACACCAACTGCTTCAATATTTCTTTTTTTACATTCATTTACAATATCATAACCTAATTGACCTTTAACACCTGTGACTAATAATCTCATATTATCATGTTCTCCTTTCTAATTATCTCTTATAGCTACATATAGAATTTTTCTATTTCTTCTTTATTTTTTGAACATTTTTATAATATTATTAATTATATTCCTAATAATAGAAATATTTAACATATAAGCAAGTGCTACATAAATTGCCCCACCCAATACAACATATAATAATATTATTAAGAGTAGATTTGCAGTTCTATTTATAATCAATAAATACACTATAATCAGTGGAGCGACCGCAAGTAAGCCTTTAATTATAAGCTTTACCATTTTTCTTAAATCAAACAATTTAATATTTTTTCTTTTTATTACAATCAAACTTATTATAGTTACAGTTAATTCTGCAATCATAGTAGTAAAAGCTGCTGCATTTATTCCAAAATTTGGTAATAAGAAAAAATTAAAAATAATATTTATTAACGCTGCCGCTAAAGTAGACAACAATGCATAATTCTCTAAATTTAATGGTATTAAATAAAATGTGGTTAATATAGTAGCACTTATTGAAAAAATCAATGCCAAATTCAGTATAATTAGTGAAGTATATCCTGATAAATATGAAGCACTACTAGTTAATATAATCAATTCTTTACTTAAAATAATTGTAGAAATGATGATGGGTATAAAAATAACTATTAATAGTTCAATTGTATCATCTATTACCCTATTCTTTTTATCACTATAACAATCTAAAGAATATCTTGATATATTTGGCAAAACAGACATCACAACAGCTGACATAATAGTTTTAAACATTGTATAAATGCGCACCGATACCGAATATACCCCAACCGCACTCATTCCTATAATACTACCAATCATTGTTGTATCAGAATTCACATAAATTACTACAGCTATGTTATTTACAAATAAAACTAATATTGGTTTCAAGTGTTTTTTTATAACTTTACTTATAGTAATTTTCAAAGATAATTTTCTTTTTACATGTATATAATTTACAATAAAAGCACCACTTGAAGAAATTACTTGTATAGCTGCAAAAATTATATAATCTCCTTCTTTTTTTACAAAAAGGAACATTAGTATTAATGATAATATTTGCAATATGAAATTTCTTAACGCGATATATCCATAATCTTCATAAAGAGAATATACCCATTCGACTGATAAAGTTGTAAATAATATCAAAGAACTTTGAACTACTAATAAAATTAAAATTTCTCTTAAACTATCTATATAAAATATACAAATAAACAAAATAATATATGATAATATTGTAGAAATAATATTAATAGTAAAAACTTCACTTGAAAATGCACTTATCTTATTTTTATCATCACGAATTTTTGATCCCTCGCGTATTGCATATGTAGAAATTCCTAACCCCGCTAAAAGAACAAAATAATTAATGATAGAATTTCCATAATTTACTAATCCTAAATTTTCTTGTCCTAGAACTATGGCTGCATATTTAAAAGATATGAATGGAAAAATTATTTTTAAAACACTATTAATTGTGTTTAATACAATATTCGAATATACTTTTTTACTTTCCATTTTCTCGTTCTTGTTCAATGATAGAAATAAATTTTTTAGTCGATTTTTCCCAACTTAAATCTTTTATTTGGTTATATGCTCTATTGACCATATTTGATATTTTATCTGGCGATGAAATATAGTTTTCCATCTCATTATAAAGATGTTTATAACTTAAATCACACATTATTGATGAACCTTCTTCAAAATATGTATCAAAAGATCCATCCAAAAATTCTATTAGAGGTAATCCTGAGGCTACCATTTCATATGGTATTAAAGAAACATTAGTCAGTGATGCAACCATACCAAAATCACATGTTTGATATAATTCTGCTAGTTGTTTTTTTGATAATTTACCTAATTCATGACCATTTTTAACACTTATTTTCATGGCATTTCCAAAGTAAAATATTTCTAATTTTTTTCCATTCTTCTCAAATTCATTTTTTAAGTTATCTAAAATAAGTGGTATCACAACTGGCAATCTTTTATTCTCTTCTTTTACATAAACTGCTAATTTTATTTCTTTTTTATCCTTTAAATAACTAAAATCTCTTTGTTTAAATTGGTATTCCGTTTTTTCATATGGAAAAGGTATATAATCTACTTTTCCTATATAATTACAATTCTTTTTAATCATATCAGCATTCCATTTTCCTAAACTAACCATATGGAATCCCATCGAATATGTTTTTTTAGCTAACAAATATCTATCACCAGCATCATAAAAAATCGGCTCGTAATCTTGAACAAAATACATTTTATAACCTTTAAACTTTTTGGCTTCATAAACAGTTTTCCACCAAGTTGCTACTACTATATCATATCCATCGCGATCAATTTTTTCTATTGGAATAAATTCACCTTTATAATTTGCTAAATTAAATTTAGCAATCTCTTGTGCTTCTGATGAATCTCCTCCAATAACATATGTATACGTTACATCATATCCTTGTTTGCATAAATTTGTACCTAATCGCAAAATAGATGTAATACCTCCTGAAGCTTTAGCCATTGATGGTAAAATGATACATATTTTTTTTGTTTCGTTTATTTTGTTATCCTCTACATCAAAATTTTCATATTTTAATATATCAGATAATTCTTTTTTACATAAATAATATTCTGTTTTTTGTATCATATTGACATAAAGCTTAGATAATTTTTCTCTAATCATACATTTCTCCTTACTATGTTCCATATATATAATACATTATCTAATAATGATATACTATAAAAACCTTGTTTAAATATAATAAACAATCGCTTTAATCTAGATTTGTTGTTATATAACTCTAAGAAATCAGTTAATATATCTTCATTTTCATTATTAAATAAACTTTTCTTCTGTTCATAAAATGCCTTAACCATTTCTTTTTGTTTCAACTGTAGTTCATTTGTTTGATTACTTAATCTTTTTAAAGTATTCAAAATAGTATTATTTTTTATAAAATTTATTATTCCATTTTTATTTCTAATAAGCCCTGCTCCGTAAACATTATTACTATGTTGACGATATTCATACAATTGTTCATCCATAAATTCAATATTTCCAAAGTATACAGCATTTAATAATACCCACCAATCATGAATATGAGCTTCACGAGGCATATTTTTTACTAATTCATATAATTCAGCATCAAAAATCATGGCTGCTCCAGGTGCAAAACTTGATACTAGAATTGTTTTTCTGTTCTCTTTTCTCATCTTAAATTTAGAATTTTTCAAGAACGATTTTGCAATAATTTGCTCGTTTTCATCCACTAATTCTGCATCACAGTATACGAGACAATTACTTTTACCATCCATTTTCATTGACCTTATTCTATTTATAGACTTAATCACTTTATCTTCACACCAAATATCATCTTGATCACTAAACATATAATAATCTGCATTTATAGAATTCTTTAACAAAAATGAAAAATTTTCAACTGCCCCACCTTTTTTATCATTCCCTAAATAATATATCTTATCTGGAAACTCTTCCATATATTTTCGAATGATATTAGCTGTATTATCTTGAGAAGCATCATCACTTATTAAAACAACAAAATTTTTATAAGTTTGATTTAAAATAGATTCAAGTTGCTCTTTTAAATATTTTTCTCCATTATATGTGGCTAATAAAATACAAACTTTATCCTCCATAAATTGCCTCCATATTTCTTTAAATATCCTTTACTGTATAAATTTTTATCGTTTATATAAAAATAAATTTTATACTCTTATGTATTAAGCATAGATGTATTTTTTTCTTAAAAACTGTCCAATAATAGTATCTTTTTTGGTTCCGATAAAAATATTTTAAATCTTTTTTTAAAATCTTCAATCTTATAATAGACGATTCTTTAGTATCAGTATTTAAAGAAAAATTTTGTCTTATTTTAACTCTATACATAATCTTAAACTTCTTTTTTTTCTTTTTCATATCGTTAAAAAAAGCATGGTCTATATAATCGAGAAACATATTTTCATCGTATCTATAATCTTCAAAAACTTTTGATTTTATTACCAGTCCACTATTAATTGCCGAAAAATCATTATCTATTTCATGAATATCATTGTATCTAAAAAAACAATTATTTCTATTTTTACAAGGTGATAAAATTCCATTTCCATCTTCTACTATTGGAATATAAATATCTGCATTAGTTTGAGACACTTCGTCTAAAATACTATCAAAAAAGTTTTCTGGTAAAACACTATCATCGTCTAATAAAATTATTAATTTGTCATGTGGTATTATATTTACGGCCTTATTATATGCTTTTGCCAAACCCTTATTACCACCCATATTAATGTATTTTACATTACTATACTTTTCTAACTCAATATTTCCATAATCTTTAGTACTATTGTCACAAACATATATCTTAATCTTATTTTTTATTAATAACTTTGATAATGGTAATGAGTCTTTATAATTAATGTTATATAATACTAATACAACGCATATATCTTCTAATTCATATTTTTTCATTGTATTCACCCACTTACAGCTTAGAATATACGTATAAAAATAATTTTATTAATTTATACTTATAAAGTTTAACAAATACATAAACAGCTACCCTATTTAACAAAATTTCGCCTCTTGGCTTATTTATACTCAATAATTTATTCTTGTTATAATTTGGAAATTTATCCCCAAGCCATGAAAAATATTTATTTAATGAATCTAATATTATTTTATAGTTAGAACCTTTTGATGCATATAAAAAATACCAAACAATCAATTTTATAAAATAATACTCTATATACACATTATTAAGATTAACCTTTTTTTCTATACTCTCATAAGTCTTATTAAGTAATAAATCAAATTCCAAATTATTATCCATATTTTTATGAGTCGTATTAGAGACACTTTGATCATTATAATACCAATTATAACCAATGTAATCTATTATTCTAATTTTATCTGTTAATAAGACTGCTTGAATTGTAAAATGTATATCCTCTCCTATATTTGATGGTAAAAATTCTATTTTATTATTTTTTATATACGATAATTTATAAATTTTTGCCCATGCTGCGACTATTTTATACTTTGAATATTCACAATTTTCTAATTTTATTTCTTCTATAACTTCTCCCTTACTATTTGGTCGCCTATATCCCCCGATAACAACGTCATCGTCATGTTCTACAATTACATTTACAAACTG
This sequence comes from Erysipelatoclostridium sp. An15, assembly GCF_002160675.1. Taxonomy (NCBI): domain Bacteria; kingdom Bacillati; phylum Bacillota; class Erysipelotrichia; order Erysipelotrichales; family Coprobacillaceae; genus Thomasclavelia; species Erysipelatoclostridium sp. An15. The sequence goes on along the minus strand of NZ_NFLA01000024.1, from coordinate 15,876 downwards.
CTCAATATAATCATCATCAATATAATCATCATTATCCATTAACATTAAATAATCGCCTGTAGCTAATTGTATTCCTTTATTTCTAGTCTTTGAAACTCCCATGTTTTCTTGATGAACTGCATTTATAACATCTGGATATTTTTCCTTATACTTTGATAAAATTTGCCAAGAAGAATCTGTAGACCCATCATCTAGTGCTATTATCTCCCAATTTTTATACGTTTGATCAATAATACTATTTAAACACCTAGATATATAGTTTTCTGCATTGTAAACAGGTATAATTATTGACACTTTAACATTATCTCTCATTGTAAGCTCCATTTTTTTCAATTTCTATTATGCGTTTTTTCAAAATTGAGATTTCCTGTATTAATAAATTTATCTTAGTTGTTTGACCAGCAATTATTACTGTTAAAGCAATTATTATTAAAAATAATACAACAAACAAAAAGCCAACAACTAAATTTGATATTGTTTTAAATCCAAAAATAGAAGCAAATACTTCGAATATTCCTGGAAAAAGTGCTAGAATAATTATTGCTAAAGAAGGAACAAACCAAACCAAAGCAAACTTCATAGGGATTCGCCCTTTTCGTAATATTGCAGTAACTATTACTAATAAAGAAATACCAACAATTAATAAACCAATAGTTAAACTATTTGACATGCTTAAACCTCCTCATTCCTACTACAAGTATAGAAAGAATAACATTAATCATAAAATATACTGTCTTCCAAGAATTTATAGAAGAAATTCCTCCCTCTCGTTCATTCATTGATACAGCCACTTCTTTAATAGTATAATTTTTTTTCAATAACTCGGTATTAGTTATTGGTTCGGGGTAATCAATTGGATATGATTTTGAAAAATCTTCGATTACAGCTTTTCCAGCTGCTCTAAAACCTGAAGTTACATCGTAAATTTTTTTTCCGGTAACTACTTTAATAAAAAATGAAATAATTTTTATTCCAAGTTGTCTTGCTTTTGATGATTTAAATTCACTACTAGTTTTGTCTATAAAACGTGAACCAATTGTTAAATCTGCTTCTCCATTTAGAATCGGTTCTATAATATTCTTTACATAACTTATATCATGTTGTCCATCACCATCATATTGCAGTGCAATATCATAATTATTATCAAAAGCGTATTTATATCCAGTTTGAACTGCACCACCAATTCCTAAATTATGTATTAAGGGTACTACAGGTATGTTATTGTTTTCACAAATTTTTAATGTATTATCTGTTGAACAGTCATTTATCACTATTACATCATAATTTGTATTATGCTTATTGTTATAATCTACTATCTTATTATATGCTTTCAATATATTATCCTCTTCATTATATGCTGGAATAATAATTAATATTTTTTTAGTCATTTGATCACTCCTCATCCTTAAACACTTAACATTATATCAAATGATATCTACCAATTAAAGAATAAAACTCATTTGTTAAACTAGTTTAAATACTATGATTGTTTAAAGTTAATCCTTTTTTACAATATTTAATGATTACTGCTTTATCTAAAACAATGAAAATTCTAAAAACTATAAAATTTAAATACTAAGAATACGTTCTATTTTAATATTACACATTATCAAATATTCTTTTAAAAATATAATAAAATATCAAAATTAGTTATATAAAAAGATTTATATAACTTCTAATAAACAAATTACTTTAATATATAAATAATCACTCTAATACAATTAATATAATCACTAGAAATATTTTAATGATATAAGTAATACATTGGTATATAACTTTAAATAAAGAAGGAGGATTGCTCATGTTATTGCATCATATCCTCCTTACAAAGTTTTAATGATATACTTTTATATGCCTATATATCTAGCAGCTATTTAAAAAATTTAATATATCTTTAATCTATTAAGTATACGTAATTAATAATTGTTTATTATACTATTAAAATCTGACCCATTATATTTATAATAGTAATCCCTTGTAATAATATTACCCAAAGAATAAAGTAATCATTCCATTGTCTTTTTAATATAATTTTTTTATTCCGTACTATAACTATTAAGAGTATTAATACCGGTAAAAAATACCTACCTTGTACCCCTTCAATTGTAGGCCAACCTACAGGCGTAAACGCAAACGCCATAGCTAGCATAGTAGCACCACATACTGCAAAAAAAGCAAGAATATATAATATTTTATGAACCATAGAGATATCCTTTTTATCATCATAATTCTTAAAACATGCTGCAAATATTGTAACCAACCAGCCAACAAAAATTTTTCTAGATAATATTAAATTTAAAGAACCTAGATATTGACCTAGTGTGGTAAAGATATAGTGATCAAATTTTTTTACTATAGTTCTTAAAAAGAGCATAACAGCTTCAAGTTTATTTGATAAAAAATATGACATACTATATCCCTCTTTATTGGCCCATGCAATGACATTTGCATTAGAAACAGATTTTTTGATGCGATTATTATTGGTTATTATCGGTAACCCGAACATTGTTATAATCCACGGAAAAGTAAGTACTAATTTTAAAATTATCCTTTCTTTCCTTTCTTTTATTCTATTTTTATTGATAAGTAGTGGTATTAAATTTAGTACAAAGTATATACCTGTTTTTTGAGTAACTAAAATACAAGATGCAATTATATAAATGCATATATCTTTTTTCTTTATTTCAGTATCACCATAAACAAAATAAAAACCATATCCTATTACAAGCCATGCGGCAGATAAAATAATTGTATCATATGATAATGAGATTGTTTGATGAATCACCATAGGCAAAAGAGACAGAGTAAATAAGGCATTTTTACAAATTGGAATCTTTTTGATTGCAAAATAAGCAGACAATAAATATAAAACAAAATTACTAAATCTTGCCAAATAAATTGTTAAAATCCCACCAACAGATAACAATCTACAAATTGTTACTGTAAGTATACCTGGTAAATATGATATAACACTAAAATCACTTGATAATATTTCTCCTGTCTTTATGTACTTATTTGAATCTTGATTTTCTAATAACATATTTCTATATGTGTTTAGTGTCTTTACCGAAGGCTGCGTATCTCCAACGAATTGCTCACATTCTCGAATTACAATATCCTCATTCGTTCCTTTAGATAAAAGAATTGAAGAATATCCTAATGTATTTCTTATATGTGTCGATTCATCAGGTATAGTGCCTGGTGTAAAAAGTAGTGTATAACATACCCCACATAATAATGCAATTATTAAAAATATTCTTTCTATACTAATCTTTTTTATGAAAATAAAATAAAATCCTAAAATTACTATCAAGTCTACTATTGCTAATAGTATAATCATAAAATATATAATAAAACTTGGCATTGTGCTATATATTCTATATGCTAAATTCACACTATTTATATCTTCGCTATCTGCTATTCGTGTTTTAATATTTTGATTTTCACTAATATTTTCCAATTCTATTATTACTTGTTCTTCATTCTTTTTCTCACTTAGTTCAACCTTAAAGTCTAATGATTGTTCATTTTGTGAAATTGTTATCTTTTCAGTTGCTAAAACAGAATGATTTTTATCATAAATAGTTGCCTTGACTATTCCGTTTTGTTGATTATCTAAATTTTGTATCACTAAAACAATAGCAGATAATTTAGAATTATCACTAGAAAAAGAATATTCATTACTGACTATTTTATCTTTTTCTAGCGAAATCCAACGATCTTTCAAAATACTACTCTGATCAAATAATGCATCTCCATTTGCTTTTGGATATACATATACATACGCTATAATAGAACTTATTATAATTACGAATATTGAAAAAATTATTAATGCTTTTTTATTCTTTACAATATTACATATTTTATGTTTCATTTCTACCTCCAATGCATTGACATTAATTTACACATAGTGATTATACAAATATTTATATAACCAGCTATTTTATTCTTAATTTATTAACACTTCCAACTAGATTTTTCTTATAATCACGATATCCTTTATACATATACCAAAGTTTTTTTATCTTACCTTTTTCAAATAATAAAATTCGTTTAACTTCTGCTCTAGTACATCTAATTTCAGCTCTACAATAATCCGGAAAATCCTTATTGTACTCATCATATATATAATGTCTATTTCTTACAATATAGTAACGTCTAATATAATTATGATTATCACAAAAATATGTTTTTCCAAATAATTTTTTCTTTACAGTATCACCCAATTCATGATGTAAAATAACTTTATTTACTTGATGAATTTCATATCCACTACGAATTAAGTTTAAACAAAAATCAAAATCAACACAATCAATAAAATACCATTCTTTAAAACCATTGATATTTGTATAAGCATCTAAATTAATTAGATTTCCAGAAGTCATAACAATTATTGGTTTATCAACCGATTCGGGATCTGGATAATTCCCATCACTTAAAACTGTTTCATGAAATGGTGATACTATCGCTAATTTAGGATTTTTTTCAAAGTATTTTTCTATATAATTTTCTAAATATAATAGTGTTTCATCCTTAAAACTACTATCTTGATCCATTGTTAGTAACCAAGTATAGTTATCATTAATTGCTTTTTTAGCAGCTATATTTAACGCTGCTGCAATTCCTAAATTGTCTCCATTCCAAATATATTCTATTTTTGAATCTATGTTTTCAAATAAATTACTATTATCTTTTAACGAGTTATCTACAAGATATAGTCTATCAACATATTTAATATAAGTACTTATATTTTTTAAAACTTCACTTTTATTTGGATTATATAGAACTACTGTACCAGCATATCCCATTTAAAATAACCTCCAATTTATTTTATAATTTTTCTAACGACTTTTTTTATTGGATCTGGTAACTGAATTCTTGAAACAAGCTTCCATCTCCGTGAATTTAATATTTCATCAAGATTGGCAGAATATGCATTATTTTCTTCATTAGTTTGTGCTGATATTAAATAACCAATTTTCTTATTATTATGCATATTATTAACTTCATATATATGCTTATATTCTAAAATCATATCATCAATTGTTTTTATTTTATAAGCATTTAAATTATCAATTACTTTCTTATATCCAATTTTATCATTCTTCAAATCTATTATATACTTTTCCAAATCTTTATTTGTATAATCAAGTGGCACAGTCCATCCAAATCCATTTTTTTCAATTCTTTCAGCAACCGCACCAATATTATAACTTAAAACAGGTACACCACAGGAAATTGTTTCAGTTAAAGTATAAGAATATGTTTCAGGCCATATAGATAAATTACAAACAAGATGTATATTATTTTCTTTCAACAATTTTGGTAAATTTTCTCTTTTATATCGTCCATGATATTTGTAATTTTTCGTATCTTTTTTTAATGAAGGGTATTCAGAATCTCCAAATAAATGAAAAGTAATATTATCATCTTTAATATTTTTAATTAAGTTTTGAACAACTTCAGCGCCTTTATGTTTTGCCATTACTCCAACAAAAGCTATATTCATATTATCATCATAATTTAAATTGCTATTAACTTTACTTATATTTATACCATGTTCTATAGCTAAACAGTCAACATCTGAATATACATTTTCAATAATTTCTTTTGTAGATTTAGAAGGTGTTAGCACAACATCCATATCTTGTAAAAATTTTTTCCATCTCATTTGCCAAGTATTAATAATATTATTATTTATTCCTAATTTATTATATAAACATTCTTTACAATTTTTATTATCTATATATAAACAACATTTTTCCATATTATAAAGCATATTTATACTTGGACATAAACAATAAAAATCATGAATTGTATAGATAATTTTTAATTTTTTTTCTTTAGCAACATCTACAATATCAAAATAATGCCCTATCATATGATGAATATGAATAATATCAATATTTAAACCATCTATAATCTTTTCTACTAACTTACCATAATCTTTATCATACAAATTAGTTAGTCCTGCATTATTATGAATTCTATTAAATTTTAATATTTCCTCATCATTTTCAAAATAAGAATGTACTTTATATATGTTGCCCTCCGGTGCTAATACATGAACGTTATATTCTGTTCTTAGTGCTTGAATTAAATCAAGACAATGTAATGTTGTTCCACCAACATTATCATCAATATTAGACCAATCATGTACTATAAAAAGAATATTTTTTCTTTCATATAAGTTTATAGAATAAGTCACATTTTGACAAATATCTTTTATAGGAAATCTTTTAAGCCATAAATCAGTTTTACTTACATATGATGGATATCTTTTTTGCAAAATTTTCAAATTATTTTCTATCAAATCTTTTTTTGATTCCGTAAATGATTGACTTTCTTTATGATATACAATAACATCATCGCATAATAAATGCTTATATCCAAAATCCATACATCTATAAGAAAAATCATTCTCTTCACCATATCCCTTACCAAAAGTTGCTGCATCAAAACAACCTACATTTTCAATTGCTTCACGTCTTATATACATGCAAAATCCATGAGCTGTTGGCAATTGAGGATATCTTCTAATGGAATTTTCTGCAACTACTTTTGCATATGTATCGAACGACATGTTTTTAGGAAGTTCATTTGCTTGCAATCCCACAGGAACTGATGCAAGTGTTGCATTATTTGAAAGTGCTGTTACTGTTGCAACATTCTTTTCGCTATATGCACATCTCTTCATTCTTTCTAACCAATTTTCAGAAACTTCAGTATCGCTATTTAAAAGTAACACATCGCTATTTGAATATTGCATTCCTTTATTAACAGTTCCAACAAAGCCTAAGTTTTCTTCATTATAAAGTATAATTATATTTTCACTACTAATCTCTGCTTTTAATTGATTTAGATATTCTTTTACTTTAGTATCTGGACTCTTATCATCTATTAATATTAATCTATTTTCTTTTAAATCAGTATTCTTTCTAACACTATCAATACACTTTTTTACATAATCTAATGCATTATAAATAGGTATAATAACATCACAGCGCATAAACTGTTCTCCTCTCAAATTTAGATTTGCTCAGCAAATTTCTTTTCTAATTTTTTAAATATTTTATATCCTATAAAACATACCAAAACTGAAATTATTGTTAAAATAACCATTGTTTTCAAACCAGGTAACGTATGATACATAAATGCATCCCTATAAGCTACTAAAATATGTGTCATAGGATTTAAATTTAAAATCTGTTGAAACAATGAAGGTAATACTGACGGTAAATATAATATTGGTGTAGCGTAAAAAGCCATATTCAAAATAAATTGCACTATATATTCAGTATCTTGAATATATACATTAATTGCACTTAACGCAAAGACCAAACCTAGAGTAAACAAAAATTGGAGTATCGCAACAAACGGTACAATAATTATATGCCATGAAATTCCTACACCTGAAAAAATACAAAATAGTATTATAATTATACATGAAATAAAGAAATTTACTAACCCACTTAAAACTACTGAAATTGGTAAAATTTCTCTTGGAAAATATACTTTTTTTATTATTCCAGCATTTGCTTTTACAGTTGTCATTCCTTGAACCATAGTTGTTAAAAAGAAGTTCCATGGAATAATCCCTGTAACTACATATATTAAATAATTTTCCATTGTACTTTTCATAATTATAGAAAAGACAATAGTATAAACTATAGTTTGTAACAATGGATTTATAAATGACCATAAAATTCCTAAAAATGATCCCTTATATTTTCCTCGTATTTCTTTTTTAACATTAGACTTTAACAACTCTCGATAATTGTATAAATCATGAAATAATTTCATCTCAATTTCTCCATTTATTTTTTGGAGAAATTCACCTCCTTCTTAGCAATTTCTATACCGTCTTCATCTTTTAAAAGTGCAGTAATTCGGTGTTCTCCACAACTTATATCATCGATAGCTGCATACCACCCAATATCATCATTTTTTAAATCAGGATAATCATTTCTATAGGCTTCATATACATCATTTCGTCCTCTATACTCAACATCTTCAATCAACCTACCATCTAAATATAATTCAAATGTTACTTCATTTACATCAGTAACTTTCCAACCTTCAACTTTTAATGATTCTGCAGATATACTTTCAAATCCTTTTGGCTTGTCTATAAAAATTATAGATTTACTTTGAATATCTAAATCTTCGTGCTTAATTTCGCCTTTTTTGTAAGCCTCTCTTTGTTGTTTTAAATATTCATTTATTACATATGCAGGATCGCCATCTAAACGAAATTCACCTTTATAAAGCCAAATAGCTCTAGTACACAAATCTTTTATAGTGTTTAAACTATGTGATACTATTACAATTGTCCTATCAGTATTTCGTAATTCTTTTAACTTTGCAAAACATTTTTCCTGGAAATGCTGATCTCCAACAGCTAAAATTTCATCTATCAATAATATATCAGCATCTACATTTATTGCAATTGAAAAAGCTAATCTCATATACATACCAGAAGAATATGTTCTAACTGGATTATCTATAAATTCTGAAAGTTCAGAAAACTCTATTATATCATCTATCCTTTTTTCAATTTCTCTTTTGCTTAAACCAAATATTGAAGCGTTAAAATATATATTTTCACGTCCTGTAAAATCAGGATGGAAACCAGCTCCTAATTCTAATAATGATGTAAGCTTACCATTTGTTTCTAAAGTTCCTTTATCTGGATATAATATCTGTGTCATTAATTTTAATAATGTTGACTTCCCGCTACCATTTGTTCCAATTAAAGCAACTGTTTCACCTTTTTTTATATCGATATTTATATTTTTCAATACTTCGTGATATTCAATATTATTCTTTTTAAATAAACTAACCAATCTTTCCTTTAATGTAGTTGGTTTATCATATTGTACTTTAAATTTTTTATATAAATTTCTGACTTCTATTGCATTTTCAGATTTCATAATTCCTCCTATTTTACACCACTTTACAAACAATTGTATAATATCATGGATATAATTTATATTCAATATCAGTATATATTTGAAAAACACTAAAAATATTTAACATAAAATCTACTATCTAGATTTTAAAGTTCGCAATAATCTTTTTAAATTTACTATCATGCAAAGATTTTTGATTAAATTGATTTATCCATTTATTAATAGCATCCATTGGTAAATTAATATTTGTTTCATGCGTAGAATTGATCCAATTAGCTAAATTTTCTTCTATTTCATATCTCTCCATTATTGGTAAATTAGTATCATTATGTATAGCTCTTGCACGATTGTCTACAGCAATAATTAAACTTCTTTTTAAGAAATTTAAACTTCGAATTCCAGCATGCAATCTTGTTCCTATATAATCAATATCCTCATTTTTTAAAATTTTATCTAATTCCTCTAATGAAGGAGGAATAATTATAAAATCCTTTAAATCTGTAAGTGATTGTAAATATTCATAATCATATTGACCTTGAACCCATATATATACCTTTGAATAATTATTTTTTAAAATTTCCAGCATTTTAACATCAATTTCACTATCTTGCATATAATCAGTCACAGTTGTTAAAACAGCCTCAGCTTTTTTCACTGGTATCTTTTTACAATGTTCTGGTGTCAAAGCCCACATAGTCGGACAGCTTGTATTTAAGACATTAGTAATTCCTATGTTTTCTAATTGTATCTTAGTTTCATTATCTCTCACTGAATGAATAACATCTGAAGATAAAATAAAATTTAACAATTGTTTACTGTAAGTACTCATATCTTCTTCTAATCCAATTTGTTGCATTCCTACCCCTAGTAAACAAATATTTTTCATTGATTCTAAGTTATTAGGAATTGACAATTGTCTTGACTCTTCCATTTTCTTATAAATCAAATTTGTCCCACATAATATTTTAAAATTATTACTGATATTTTCCGATTTATCATCATAAATATGTGTTGGAATATGCAAAAAGTTAGAATTTTTGAAAATGTCTTTACATATTTTTTCACAATATGACATAATAATTTCATCTCCAACATTATCTGACCCGATAGCAGTGTCTAGTAAAACTATATCATTTGCATATTTTATTCTTCTTTTCTTATTGTTTTTAATTACATATTGCAATTGAGCTTCTTTTTCTTCATAAGTTTTATTTGGTAGTTGTAATTCATAATAATGTAGTTTACTACTTTTTTTCCATTTAAATAAATCTAAACTTGGTTTTACTATTTCTTGATAATTAAATGTATTACTTAAAAAATCAATATAGTCTTTAAATTTTAAAGTATTTAAAAAATCATTTATACTATTATAATCTAATTCATCAGTATCTGCTTCTATTATTTGCTTTGATATCGATGCTAATTGGGCTACGTTAAAATCACTAATTAAATAACCTCTATTATTATCCAGCATCGTATTTATTCCTCCAGCATTTTTAAATCCGATAACTGTAATATTATAATTTAGAGCTTCTAAAACAACTGAAGGAAATGGATCTTCTCTAGATGTTGACCAAAAAATATTGACATTAGACAACAATGTCTTATATTCATCTTGATTTTCAATAAAAGGAATGATATGAAAATTAGATTCCAAATTTGATTTTTTTATCTGATTTCTAATCCATCCCTCTAATTCTCTATTCCCCCCAAAATTACCAGTCCATACGTAATGTATATTTCTATCACAAATGTTTTTCAATATAGTTGCACTTTCAAGAAATAAATCTATTCCTTTTCTAAGCTCACAAGTTCCTGAGTTCATTATTATATAATCATCTAAACTAAATCCATAATTAGAAAAATCAAAATTATTTTTATTACCCTCAATTTTTTTATTTAAATACACTCCTTGCGGTCTAATTAAGCATTTACCATTGATCTTTTTATATAAATTTTCAAAATCATTTTTTACTGTCTCATCTGGAAAAACTATATAGTCAGAGTAAATAGATATATCTTTTCCATAGTTATAAAAACCATATAATTCTATTGTTGTTTTCATTTCATGAATAAGGGAAATTATCTTAAAATTATAATTTTTGAGATTTTTAACAAACTTACCACCTACTACTGTATTTGTTATCACATTAGAAAAACCTTCGTTTCTTAACATTTCTAATATAATATTTACATATTCATCTCCAGTATACTCTTTTATCCTATTATAATTTAAACAAACATGTGCATTAGAATAATTGTATCTATTATCGTCTAGAAAAATTACTGGTATGTTACTTTCTCTGTATTTTTTTAGTAAAAAGCTCACAGTACTTTGTCCAACTAAAACAACAACATCTTTATTTAACTGTTGCAAACTTTTAGCTATATTATATGCTAATATAGGCGCTCCAGTTCCTGACAAATCATGACTCAGCAAAACTATTTTTTCTTCATTATTACTAATATTTATATTTTTTTTCAAGCATGTCATAACATTATCATGATCATCTAAAACTTCAATTGTAATATCTTTAACTTTAATAATTTCATCTGCATCATGTATATCTAATCTAATTTCACAAACATCTTCAAAAAAATATATTTCATGATTAGTGCGCTGTTTAGTATTTAACTGAAAAAAGACTTTATTTTGCTCACTAAAATTATTATTTTCTGTTCTAAAATATATAACTGTATTCAAAAAATCTATATTAGCTTTTTCAATTTCAAAAGTAAATCTTGCTCCTTTTATGGGCTTTTCAAAACCAATAAAAATTTGCGGATCATTTTTTATAAATTGCCAACTATCTTCTTTTTCGATTATATTTTCAACTCTAATGAATTTACCTTCTGCTATACTTAATTTATCATTTATCATTACTATACCTCTCTTATTATAACGATCCTTTTCCGTAAATTACACTTTTAACAGTTTTATACATAATTGTAAAATCTAGCCAAATTGACCAATTATGATAATAGTAATCATCTAATTTACAACGATAACTAAACTCAACATCACTTCTCCCGTTAGCTTGCCACATACCAGTTACTCCGGGTTTTAGTTTAATAATAGAATCATAAAACTGCCCCATATCTTCCTTTTCTCGAGGTAAATATGGTCTTGGACCAATAAAACTCATCTCACCTTTTAATACATTATAAAACTGTGGCCATTCATCTAATGATGTTTTTCTTAAAAAATCTCCTACTGGTGTAATTCTAGGATCATGCTTTAGCTTTTTATTAGTCAAATATTCCTCTTTTATCGCTGGATCTTCTTCCATTAAGCGTTCAAGCACTTCTTCTGCATTAGGAACCATTGATCTAAATTTATAAATCTTTATTAATTTCCCATCTTTTCCTATTCTTTCTTGAGAAAAAAAGATACTATCATGATCGCCACTTTTTACATATTTATATTTTATAAATATTGTTAAAGGGATTAATGTAATAACTCCTGCTAACCCTGCCATAATATCTATTATACGTTTAAAAGCACGGTCAAACACACTCATCTTATCATTAGATGTTGCAATTAATAATTGACCGTCAAAATCTTGAACTTCAGATGAAAAAGTCATTGTCCCATTTACGTCAGGTAAATATTTTACAGATTCAACTTTTCCATGAATATCACTCATAACTTTATCTATTACCTGCTGATCAGCTTCAGGAATAGCAATAATAATTTGTTCAATATTTAAAGCATCTATAGCTTTATCCATATCACAATAACCATAAACAGGACTCTTTTTTATTAGATTTTCCTGTTTAAAACCATATAACTGATCAGTATAATTAATATCAACATAACCTTTTACTTCTGTTAATGCAAAACGGTTATTATTGGAAATCTTACCTAATCGTGCAGCTTCATATCCTGTCCCAATTACTAATGTTTTTCTTGCAAACTGTTCTCTAAAAGCTATTCTTAAAAATCTAGATGCCAATAAACTGATAAAGAACATAGAAATAACCATAATAGTTAAATGCATTCTTCTTTCATAACCAGTTGATCTAGGAACTAATACTAATAAAGCAATATAAAAACAAAAACTTGATTTAGCTAGTTGTCTTATTTCATTCCATATCAAACATGTTTTTAAAGAATAATGTCCATATATAAACATAAATAAAAAATATAAAATACCTGATCCTACAATCAGCTCTATGTCCATTGCAAAATATAAACAAATAAAATAGTACATTACTACTTCAATTACAAATAACATAATTGGCATTAATTTTCGATTCATTATTCCACCTCGACAATTCTAGCCTAATTATACCTTAATACACTTATTATTTCTATCTTTTATCAGTTTAAACCCTCATTTAGATTGTTTATATCAATAAATATTGTATAATATACATATAAATCTCATTGGAGGTATTTATGAAATTCTTTTATACTAGTATAAATAAATTTATGTGGAAACACTCTTTTATAAAATCATGTGTTCATTTTGCATCAAAATTCTGTCCTTATATAGTAGCAATATTCTATTCATTATTTTTACTAAAAATTTTTCTTAATAAATCCGGAAATATGTTAGTATTAACCTCAGAACCGATAGCTGTTCTTATTGTTACTGTCATATTAAGAATTATTATTGATAGGAAACGTCCTTCAGAAAAATATGATTTAATCCCAATTGATGGTAGCAGAAAAAAAGGACGCTCTTTTCCAAGCATCCATGTTGCATTATCTGTTTCCATTGCTTTAGCTGTATTACATTACGGTCCTAATATGGGGCTTCTGCTTTCAACATTAGCCGGAACAATTACTATCGTTAGATTATTATCTGGTGTTCATTACATTACTGATGTTGCTGCTAGTATTATAATTGCTTTTGTAATAAATATGATCTGACTATAATAATTAATATATATATATATTAAATTTTAATCAATAAAAAAACTAGTGAGGATTTCCTCGCTTTTTTTATGCAATACTTATAGAAATACCTTTATGTACAAACATTAACAATTATAATAATTTTCAAACAAGTTCTTTAGTAAAACGATATTAAATAATTAATAGTATCATTTTAAGCATAGAAACAAAATATAAAAACAAATTAATTAACAAAAAATCAACTATAAAATACATTGGTCTACTAGATTTAATGAAACAATATAAATAAAGGAAAATTCTTCACTATAATAAACAAAAAAATAATATAATTTAATTTTTCTCTATAATTTAAATGGATAATTGATAAAAGGACAGATATAATATAAAAATAGGCTTTAATAACAAATACATAGAAAACATAATCAATATAGCAAAGCTATTAAAAATCAGCTTTAATTTTAGATATTTTGATAATTTAAGAAAAGAATATTGCTGCACTTAAGATGATGTAAATATGAGTTTAAGTTTAAAAAACGTAAAAAAGGAATAACTATCGCTATGCTTTAGCTATTCCTTAATTCTCCACTCTCGATATAGAACATTGGCCTTTTCTATTAAAATATTTATTTTAAATATTTTTAACAATCAATTTTATTAAAAAATGTATAAATGATTTTTAAATTACATACCAACAACTAATATCGACATTTCCACTAATTCCTGGTATAGAACCTGAGCTTGTGTATTGCCATCCAAAATTTCCTTTATAATATGGATTACTCCATCCAATTGTATTTGTATATGCCGCCATCCATGAAACATTTGCCAAAATCCTTGGATCATTTAATGTATCATTTAACATTGCACGATAGCTGTACACATGAGCAGTATATCCACTAGCGTTCATTGTAGAAATAAAAGCATTCATATTAGCTATATTTTGTTCTTTAGATATTTGTGTTCTTTCTAAATCGTAATATACTGGGTAACTTAATTCACTAGGAGATACATTATATTTTCTTAATATATTAATAACAAAATTTGCTTCATATACTGCATCATTAGTATTATTTGCATAATCATAGATATATACACCAAACGGAATATTTAATCTACGACATTCTGCTAAGTTCCGTGCAAATTGTGTATCTTCAATATAATATCCATTTGGATGTGCTGTAATTCTTAAAATAGCACCATCAATATCTCCATATTGTTTTACTGTATCCCAATCAATATTTCCATTATAAGAACTAACATCTATAATCTTTTTAGCTGGCATATTTCCAGCAATATTTCCTGCATTATCAAAGAAATATTTTTGACCATTTATATAAGCCCATCCCTGTCTCACTGTTGTATTAACAATATTATGAATTGGTAATGGTATTCCCTTTACTTGACCATCAGCAGTATATGCGTATATATGCGTTATATATGCTCCAAATTCGTAATTATGATCACTTCTATTTACCCTATATGAATAAACATTTCCATTTTTTTGACCTGTTTCACGTATCAAATCATCTTGATCATTCTTATATGTCCAAGTCGGAAACTCTACTTTTGTTATTTCAGAATTACTCAAAACTGTAACATTTACTGTATAGCCATCGTCATTAGCATCCGTAATCTTTACATCTTTCAAAATTATTCCTACTTCTGAAAGATCTGGTTCTTCTAAATTAATAGTTGTTGTATAAACATTTGCTAATCCCTCATCATCATAAGCATAAATATGCGTATTATATTTACTATATTCAAAATTGTGGTTTTCGCGATTTATAATAACAGAAGCTGTATTCCCTTCTACAGTTCCTTCATGCCAAACTAAATCATCTTGCCCATTTTTTTCTGTCCAAGTTGGAAATTGAACTTTACTAATATCACTAAAATCATTTACATAACATGTTACTTTATAAGAATCAGTATCTATAACTTCTATTTCAACATCGGAAATTTCAGGTTTATCATTTACTATTGTTGTCTGTGGTGCCTGTACTCCATATTTTTTTCCGCTTTTTGTATATGCGTAGATATGCGTATTGTATACTCCGCTTTCTCCGTTATGGTCTTTTGTATTGACACGATATGTCACTG
>NZ_NFLA01000023.1:0-43562 GCF_002160675.1 Erysipelatoclostridium sp. An15 | reverse complement strand
CAGGAAGGTCATATCGAACAAAGGATAAGATATCCATGATTGAGGATGATGATCATAACAACCAGAACTGGTGAAAATTAAACTAACACTTTTGGTAAATTTTATATTGACATTAACAATACATACGGGCTGCACATCGGTTTCGCTCCTGCCAGTCATCTTTTCTGGCGGAGATGCACAGCGCAGCGGATATAGCTGTCTTCCGCTGCGACCACCACAAATGTCCCTCGGACTGCCGTTCAACCAGTGTAGGCTTTATCCTCATATGAACTTTGGTCTTGCTGCTCAGTCGTGGCATGACAACTTGCCAACTCACAGCGTTACGGTCGTGCTATTGTCCCCTTTGGGTTTCCCCATCCAGGTTAGCCGTTGACCACAGGCATGAAACCTCACGCCTGCCGCTTGCTAAGCGGATTTACTCTGCCCCTTATGGGCGCACAAATCAAGTGATTATGCAGATGGTCTTTATCGACGTGAGTTGTCAAAACAAACTCATACTTGCCGCCTAATACCGCCCCGGCAAGTTCCATGCCGATTTTGTGCGCTTCTTCCGGTGTGGTTTCTCCCACCGCAAAGGATTGTATCAAGTGCCGCCCTAAATGTGTGCCGCGATCTCCGGCAGCTTCCCGCGTCCATGCAAACTCAATATCGGCGGTTTCCAGCCCGCAGCCGAAAGAGGACGCAAGCAGCTTCCCGTCTGTCTTTTCGGGATTTAAGATATAGTCTATCGCAGCCTTTAAGGTTGATTTAATAGGGTGCGTCTTTGTAACCGCCATATCTCGTCCACCGCCTTTTTAATGTCCTCTATATCCTGCCTGTAAACCGTCCCCGTCGCATTGGCGCGTTTTGCAATTTGGTTGATGTTCCGGCTCACCGCTTGCAGTTCCCGGATATATGCTTTTGTGTCGCTTCGGTCAACGACAAGAATATACCCGTCTATCGCCATTTTACGGAAGTATGCCCCATACTGCTTTATGGGAAGCTGCTTCATCTTCTCGTCGATCAGCCGCTTTTCTTCTTCCGTAACGTAAAACTTCATCTGTATATTTCTCTTTCGGTTTTCCATTTCCGCACCGCCTTTCGGTATAAGGGTTTGGGATTATCCCAACAAGCATTTTCCGCAAACGGGTACTCGTTTGCTGTGCTTGCTATCTACTCCATACCCCCACCGAAAGGCGGTATTTGTTGCGCGTTCCTTTGATTTTGGACGCAAAAAAAGATTGCAGCCGCCATGCGCTGCAATCTCCCGATTTCTCATATTGTGAGGTTAATCCTCTGCTTTTTCGACTTCCGTTATCTCCCTTGCTGTTGCGGTTACAATCCGTATGCCTTTATCGCTCATACCGTCCAGCAGCGCGTCAAGCTGCCGCCGCCCGGTGGATTTCTCCGCATTGCTGTTCGGGAAGAAAAATTGATCTACCGAAATATGATACCGGGTTACAAGGTCATAGAATACCTGTAAACTCGGCTGTTGTCCCTTGTTCTCGATATTCGCAAGGTAGCGCGGGGAAATATATAACTCGTCGCTTACCTTTTTGCGGCTCTCGCCGTATTCATTTCTCGCGGCTTTTATAGCTGCCCCGAAAGCCTTAAAGTCGTACAATGGTACGGGTCTTTTTGCCATTTTCATTCACCCTGTTACATTTTACAGTTCACCTTTCTTTTTGGATATGTCCACACAATTCATATCATTAGGTTAAATACTTCCTGTTGTGTATTGACAGTAGACTGATTTTCTGATAAAATAAAATTTATGTAAAAGGAGGCGGCGTTTATGTTGCATAGCATGCGTATTAGATAAGCATTGAAAAAAAGGATTTTCCCATTTTCAACATGGGCTTTTTTGTGTAAAAAGGACGAGTGAAATATAATGCTTAAAAAATATTGGATAAAATGTCCGATTTGTAACGGAAAGACGAGAGTTCAAGTATTTCATAATACTGTATTAAAAGATTTTCCTCTTTTCTGCCCTAAATGCAAATTGACGCATATCATTGATGTAGAAAAATTAGAGATTGTAATCAAAAATACAGAAAAACAAACTTTTATTATTTAGAAGAAAGGATATAAAAATGAAACGTTTACCTAAATATACGCCTGCGGAAGTACGGAATGATCCATACGGATTTACTTACAAAGAAATGTCGGAAGTTATTGGCGAGAATGAAGCAAAAGCCTTATATGAAGAATTATATAAGCAATTACCACGCAAAAAAAATCTATCAATGTTGGTAAAAAATATTTGCAAAAGCAGTGATACTGAAAAGTATGTTTACGAACTGAAAGACAACAAATACATTGAAACGGTTTTTATCAAGCGGCGAGATGGTGGAACTGTTTGCGTGAGCACACAAGTCGGTTGTCCTGTTGGTTGTATTTTTTGTGAGTCCGGGCGAAATGGCTTTGTTCGTAATCTAACATCGTCAGAAATCGTACAACAGATTATATTGTTGCGTCGAAAAGTAAACCGTATCGTTTTTATGGGTATGGGAGAGCCTTTATTCAATTATGACAACTTGATAAAAGCAATCCATATTCTCCGAGATAGATATGGGCTCAACTTTCCAACCGACGGCATTACCATATCAACAGTTGGTCCGGTCGATCAATTAAAAAAATTGCGCGAGGAACATCTTAAAATTCAGTTGACAATATCTTTACACGCAGCAACACAATCTGCAAGAAATCGTATTATTCCTCACATGCGCATATATGCTATTGAAGATGTTGTTAAGCAAGCCTTATCCTATTCTGAAAGGCATAATCGCAAAATTGTCTTTGCGTATTTGCTTTTACCGGGTATAAATGACCGGCCCTCAGATGTAAGACAACTTGCAAAATGGTTTCGGGGCAAAAAAGTTATGATTAACGTGTTACAATACAACCCAACAAGCAATTCAAGAATTAAAGCACCACAGAAACGGGAAATAGTTGCATTCAAACATCAATTAGAGCAAGCAGGACTTGAAGTTACTATAAGAGTTTCTCATGGCAGAGAGATTAACGCGGCTTGTGGACAGTTAGCTAACACATATAATAAATTCAAAAAAAAATGATTAAAAGTGCCAGACGCATAGACGCAGAGCCGATAACGCATTAGGTCAAAAAACCTATGTGTTATCGGCTTTTTTATTTAATATTGCGCAAAAGCCGCTGTTCCCTATTATAGAATGGATTGCGGGTAGTGTATTAAAGTCGCCCTTTTTTAAGGATACGGCGGTATCGGGGAGGTATCGCCGTGTCCATTTTTATTTACTGTAACCCGCCTAATGCTTTGCGGTCAAAAAAAGCTATGCTCCGCAAGCGGGATATTCCGGCTATGAGTATGAACTGTCAATACATCTAAATACTTCTTACATTTCCTTTGCGCTCGTCCGCGTCTTGCGGACGGGCGCATTTTGCTTTTTTCAACTTTTTTCTGAAAAACGCACTCAAGAGCCATCTCCCGAACGGGTACGGAGCGAAAGGGGCAGAGAGGACAAGCCCTTAACTCCCGTCCTCTACTCCACGCGGGAAGGAGGTGAACTCTATGGAGCTATCTTCTTCCGACAAGGAAAGAATACAACATCAGTACGACGCATTAGCAAAGAAAACTTTGGTTGGCGAAGCGAAAAGCCACCGCCGCACTCTTGCGAAACGCGCAGCACGCGAAGTACCTTTTTCGGATTTGAGCGAAAGCGAACTCGCGCAGCTTTTCACAACGGACGAATACAAAAGCGATTATTTCCGTTTTCAAGTGTCCGGCTTTGATGTACTCGTCAAAAATGAACTGCTTGCCGAAGCCCTTAACGCTTTGCCCGAAAGGAAACGCGACATTATCCTTTTGTCCTACTTCTTGGACATGAGCGACGCGGAAATTGCTGAACTGCTGAATGTTGTACGCACGACGGTTTTCCGGCACAGGAAATCCGCGCTTGCGAAAATCAAACAGTATTTGGAGGGAAAAGCAGATGATGAATACCGTTAGGAAATCTGAAAATCTGTTGCCGTTCCCTGTCATTTCCGCAGCGGCAAACGGCGACACAACCGCCATGTGCGCGATCTTGAAGCATTACGAGGGTTACATAGCGAAACTTTGTACCCGCACGCTGAAAGACGACGCGGGCAATACCTATTCCTATGTGGACGAGGAAATGCGTAACAGGCTGCAAGTGCGCCTTATTACCCGCACCCTTGCTTTTCATGTAGGATAATCTTTTAGCCCATGCGGGGAGCGTGTCCCCTTTCCACGCTTCCCGTTATGGGCTATTTGTCGTTCCGTAACAGCACATCGGAAACGGTGTACTGTTACAGGCCGACAAAGCCTATTGTTCCTTGACAAAGAAAGCGGCCTTTGGTGCGCAGCATAACAGGCAACGGGTACATTCCGTCTGTACCGAGCCGGGCGGCGGGTACGCCATGACCGCTTTTCCCCGTTGGGGAAAAGTCGAGCGAGAACTACCGCGCCGTAAAACAAGTTTAGCAGCTTGTGGGCGACGACATACAAGGCGGCACAATGATACTCCCGCGTTGAACACCCTCAAAGTATTGCGCGGCGCACCCATAAGCATGGGCCGGGGTGAAACTCCCGTGAGGTTGCAGCTAACAACCGCCCGTTTTGCCTTTTGACGAATATAGTTTATCCATACAGGAAAAGGAGGTTTTTCTAATGGATAAAAAACAGACAATTACAACCGAACGCAAAATAGGGAAAATCACCTATCTTGTTCAAGCGTTGCCGAGTGAAAAGGCAACCGATACAATCCATAAAAAGATTGAAAAACTCATTGTAAAGGATTTGCAGAAAAAGCCCGGAAATCCGGGCTTTTTAGCGTCCGAGTAGTGCATTAGGCGGCGGGATATGGTATAATGATAGCAACACATTATACCTGTTTATTCGGCTGTCGGAAAGGAGGACTAATGTTACAGTCGAATAAAATCACCGCCCTTTACTGCCGTTTAAGTCAAGAGGATATGCAGGCCGGAGAAAGCGGAAGCATACAGCACCAAAAAATGATACTTCAACGCTATGCGGACGAACACCATTTTTTGAACACAAAGTTTTTTGTGGACGACGGATTTTCCGGCGTGAGTTTTGAGCGCGAGGGGCTGCAAGCGATGTTGCAGGAAGTGGAAGCCGGACGAGTGGCGACGGTTATTACCAAAGACCTCTCCCGTCTTGGCAGAAACTATCTGAAAACGGGCGAACTCATAGAGATTGTATTTCCCGAAAACGGAGTGCGCTATATCGCGATTAACGACGGAGTTGACACAGCGCGGGAGGATAACGAGTTTACCCCCTTGCGGAACTGGTTTAACGAGTTTTACGCCCGCGATACAAGCAAGAAAATCCGTGCAGTTAAACAGGCACAGGCGCAAAAAGGCGAGCGTGTCAACGGGGAATATCCATACGGCTATATCCCAGACCCGAACAACCGCCACCACCTTATACCCGACCCGGAAACCGCGCCGATTGTCAAACAGGTTTTCGCTATGTTTGTTAGCGGCGTGCGTATGTGCGAAATCCAAAAATGGCTTGCGGAAAACAAAGTCTTGACGATTGGAGCGTTGCGCTATCAGCGCACAGGACAGGCGCGGTATCAGCGGGCAATGATCGCCCCCTATACTTGGCCGGACAAAACGCTCTATGACATATTAGCAAGGCAGGAATATTTAGGGCATACCATAACCGCGAAAACTCACAAGGTATCCTACAAGTCGAAAAAGACCCGGAAGAACGAAGAAGAACAACGCTATTTCTTCCCAAACACCCATGAGCCGCTTGTTGACGAGGAAACCTTTGAACTTGCGCAAAAGCGGATTGCTACCCGCCACCGCCCGACAAAAGCAGCGGAGATTGATATTTTTTCCGGCTTGCTGTTTTGCGCTGGTTGCGGACATAAGATGTATTACCAACAGGGCGTAAATATCGAGCCGCGCAGGTTTTCCTATTCTTGCGGCGCATGGCGCAACAGGGCAAGGACAGGCAGCGAGTGTACCTCTCATTATATCCGCAAAAACGTACTTCTTGATTTAGTGCTGGAAGATATGCGGCGGGTTTTGCAGTATGTTAAGGAACACGAACAGGACTTTATCTGTAAAGCTACCGAGTACGGCGACATGGAAGCGAGAAAGGCATTAGCGCAGCAGCAAAAGGAACTTTCCAAAGCACAGGCGCGTATGACCGAACTTGACACGCTTTTCCGCAAGCTGTACGAGGACAACGCATTAGGCAGACTGACAGATGAACGGTTTGTGTTTCTAACTTCCGGCTACGAGGACGAAAAGAAATCCCTTGCCGCAAGGATAGACGAGTTACAACAGCAGATCGCAACCGTTACCGAGCGAAAAAGGGATATATCAAGGTTTATTCAGATTGTCGGGAAATACAGCGACATACAGGAATTGACCTATGAAAACGTCCATGAGTTTATCGACCGTATTTTGATACATGAATTAGACCGGGAAACCAACACCCGGAAAATCGAAATCCATTACAGCTTTGTCGGACAGGTTGATACCGAGCAGGAGCCGACGCAAGTTGTCAACCATGACCGCCGTAACATGGTAGATGTAAAAAGTATCGCTATCTAACCCCAGCAAAAGTTAGACCTAATATAATTCCTAATATTTGTGTGGTTTCCATTTTTTTAGTTATTGACCAGACAATTCCTACTGGAAGTAATGGGAATATTGCTTCACTAATTAACCATAGAAAATGATCAAAGCTAGCTAAAAATGGATAAATATCTGTTAAGCTTTGAGTGCCATTATTAAAAAAATTAATTTCACTAATAATGTTTCTAAAACCTAAAATTAAACCGCCACAAATTAAAGCCGGAATTAATGGGGCAAAGATTTCACCGAGTATCGCAACTATTCTTTGAACATGGTTTTGTTTAGAATCATTATTTTTTATTGTTTCTTGGTCATTTTTTTCAATATTACTTATTTTAATAAAATCATTATAGAAATTAGCTACTTCATTACCAATAATTACTTGAAATTGTCCAGATTGATTAAATGTCCCCTTAACAGATGGAATAGATTCAATTTTAGAGATATCAGCAACACTTGAATCAATCAAGACAAAACGCATCCTAGTTACACAATGGGTTACAGCACGAATATTTGCTGTTCCACCAATATATTTTAATAATTCTTGAGCGTCATTTTCAAACTTACTCATTTTTCCTCCTAATAAAAATGAATTTCTTTACTAATATTATACATAATTTTAGTAAAGAAAAAAGGTCCTGTAAAATAGGACAATCGTTATTAATGATAGCTTATTTTACAAAGACCGTTTATTTAGCCATTATAGTTATTACCCTAAAAAGAAAGTATTAACTTCAAAATGTGCTTGAGGATGATCACAAGCTGGACATCTTTCAGGTGCTTCTAAACCTTCATAGATGAATCCACAGTTATTACATTTCCATACTACTGGTGCTTCACGTTTGAAAGTAGTACCATTTTCTAAAGCTTCTAATAATTTTAAATATCTAGCTTCATGATGTTTTTCAGCAATTGCAATACTATCTAAAACAGAAGCGATTTCTTCAAATCCTTCTTCACGAGCAGTTTTAGCAAAGCTTGGATACATTTCGCTATATTCTTCGTTTTCACCAGCAGCAGCTGCTTTTAAATTTTCAGCAGTGTTTCCAAGTAATACTGGGAAATTTCCTTCAGTATATACTGTTTCACCAGCTAAATCTTTATTTAAGAATTTCATTAATCTTTTAGCATGTTCTTTCTCTTGATTTGCTGTTTCTAAGAAGATATTTTGAATTTGTACATATCCTTCTTTTTTAGCGATTGAAGCATAGTAAGTGTAACGATTACGAGCTTGGCTTTCTCCTGCAAAAGCATGCATTAAATTATTTGCAGTTTTTGTTCCTTTAAGTGTCATAAGTAAATTTTCCTCCATATCCTAATTTTCTTTTTTTAAACAACATTCACATGTACCGCTGAAAACAATTTCTATTTTTTCAATTCGATGGTTTGTTTGTTGTTTTACAACATTACTAATTTTTTCATCCTGGTAATTAATATCAAAAACTTTTTTACAATTATTGCAGATAAAATGATAATGGTCACTTAAGTCCCCGTCGAAATGGACTATGTTTTGGCCAACATCAAGTTTTCTGATCATTTGGGCATCCGCTAAAAAGTTAAGGTTTCTATATACGGTACCTAAACTTAATTCAGGGTGATCCTTTTTTAAATCACTATAAATTGCTTCAGCAGTTGGGTGGTCATGTCTTGCAATTAAATTGTTGTAGATAAGTTCACGTTGCTTGGAATATCTAGTTTTTGGCATTGTTACCTCCTTTACATAAATAGTAATGGTTACTATTATAATATATTCTTTTGTTGGTTTAGTCAACTGTTTTGCATAAGTTAGAAACTTTAATCAATTTTAAAAAAGATATTAATATTAATGTTTATTTTATTAAATTTATAAATAACCCATTTGAAAAATAGTAATGTCTAAGAAAAGATACTTATTTTGCTCCTTTCGTTCGTTTATATTTTACATAAATAAGCATTATAATACAACTTTATGTATATAATAATGCTTTTAAAAATAAAAACAGATCAAAAACTATATCAAATAGTCTTTAATCCTGCTTTATTTTAATCATTTAATTCTGGGATAAATTTATATAATGCATCAGCAATACCATCTTCATCATTTGAACCAGTGATATATTGACTGATTTCTTTTAATTCATCAACAGCGTTAGCCATTGCAACACCTAAACCAGCATATTTAACCATAGAGGCATCGTTTTGACCATCACCAAAAGCAATCATTTCTTCTTGTTTATAACCCATTGGTTTTAAAACTGCATCTAATGCTTTAGCTTTATCAATTCCTTGAGCAGTAAATTCAAAATAGAAAGGACCAGTAAACATACAGCTTAGAGTATCTTTAAATGGTGCCATCATTTCTTGATAATTAGCTTGTAAATATTCAGGGTCGCTTGTAGTTAAAATTTTATTAATTTCAAAATCAGCGAACTTAGCTAAATCATCTACTTCACATAATTTATATTTACCACCACGTGATTCATATTCAAAAACATTGAATGGTTTACCATTAAAATTGATATAATTGTCATATACATTTGTTACATACATATATTCACCTTTATCAATCATTGGACGAACTCGATCAAATTTTTTCATATGTTCTAAGACTGCTTTACCTTCAGCAACTGATAATGGCTGATTAAACAATGTTTCCATTGTCTGACAATCAACGACCTTACTTCCGTTATAACAAACAAATAAACCATGATAACGATCCATTTCTAGTTCTTTTCCTAAATCAACTAATCCTGAAGTTGGCCGTCCTGAAGCCAAAATCAATTTAATTCCTTTTTCTTCTGCTTTAATTAATGCTTCTTTTGTTTTTGGCGTAACAATTTTTTCACTATTTGTTAAAGTGCCATCAACATCCATAATAATTACTTTATAACTATTTTCCATAATTCCACCTCGCTGTATCCATTATACTAAATTTCACAAATAAAATAATTGCTTTTATCAAAAATGAAAATATAAGTCAATTTTTCTGATATATAATAAAGTAATTTGATAAAATTATATCAAATACTCAAATATAAATAACAAAGTATAAACGAAAAAATACCATGGTATAAACGAGCTAGGAAATATTTTTTAAAACTATAATCGATTTCATCTAATAAATTATCAGTTTGCATCATTACACTTAACCCGCTAAATGATAAATTAAAACAAATCAAACTATAGACTAATGGCGTATGTTCAAACTGTAATAAACCAAGACTGCCGGAGCTAAATTCTAAAATTCCTAAAATAACAGCATTGATAAAGGAATCATTGATAAAGTGACTAATTGCATAACCTATAAATTGAAATACTAACATGTATCCTAAAATAAAAATAAATGCATAACATGATGATAAGATACTTTTTTTTAGGGCATCAACGAAATTTAAATGCGGTTGTTTTATTTTAGCGATTGCTTCTTGTAAACTTAAAAAAGAATAATGTTGACGATAGCATAGGGCTTTTATTATACTAGGTATTAAATGACAGATATAAATAACTAGTGGTATTTCTAAATTTAAAGATACAAAGATAAAAGAAATAGAGGCAAAAGAAGCAATGGATAATAAATGCTGCAGTTCTTGAAGGTTAATGTATTTTAGTTCATAGGCTTCTTTGATCATTTTTACATTGGTTGGATAACCACAAAAAAAAGAAATAAAGTATATTGAAGACATGATTGGTGATAATTTAAATAATGGTTTAAAAAACCATTGAATTATATAACTAAAGAAGTTCAATAAGCCAAGTAAAAGGCATAAGGAAATAAGAATCATAAATGGTAATAATGAAGGTAGTAGATTATTGATAACAATTTTAATTACGTTATTTGATAGTGCGACAATTTGAAACATATTAAAAAAAGAAAATAAAGTAATAAAAGCAACTAAAATCAAAGTAAAATAGTAATTAATTTTTTTCATAAGCTTTCCTTCTTGATTTTGATAATGTAAAATATAGTAGGGTGAAATAATGAAGGCATTAATTGTAGGTGTAAAATATTATAATATGAGCTATGATATCGATAAGTCTTTAGACGAGCTAGTCGAATTATGTAAAGCTTGTAATATCGAGGTAGCTAAAAAAGTTGTTCAAAATTTAGATAAAATTAATCCTTCTTTATATCTTGGAACTGGAAAAGTCCAAGAAATCAAAAATGATTTAGATGATATTGATATAGTTATTTTTGATGAGGAGCTTTCACCACTTCAAGTTAAAAATTTAACGGATATTTTAGATACTGAAGTAACTGATCGAACTGATTTGATTTTAAGGATCTTTGAAGTTCGGGCTCAAAGTAAAGAAGCTAAACTTCAAGTTGAAATTGCGAAAGGACAATATTTATTACCACGACTTGCGGGAATGAAAGAACATTTATATAGTCAACAAGGTGGTTTTGGATTTCGAGGTAGTGGTGAAAAGCAGATTGAATTAGATCGCCGTTTGATTGCTAATCAGATTACACAAGCTAAACGACAATTAGCTAAAATTGTCAAACAGCGTCAAACTCAAAGACGAAAAAGAAAAGATAATGAACTACCAGTAATTGCATTAGTTGGTTATACAAATAGTGGTAAAAGTACATTATTGAATGCTTTTTGTAATAATTCATCAAAACATGTTTTACAGAAAAATATGTTATTTGCAACTTTACAGACTGCTACTAGATATATTGAAATAAATAAATGTCCTTGTTTAATGAGTGATACAGTTGGTTTTATAAATCGTTTACCGCATCAATTGATTGATGCATTTCGTTCAACATTAGAAGAAGTATTAGAAGCTGATTTATTGATCCATGTTGTTGATGCTTCTAATGAAAATTATGACCAATGTATTGAAACTACTAATCAGGTATTAAAGGAATTAGGAATTAAGGATACGCCGATGATTTATGCTTATAATAAAATTGATTTAAATAAATATGGTTTAGTTATTCCTAAGGAGCCATACGTATTTATTTCGGCTAAGGAGCATATTGGATTAGATCAGCTAGAAAAAAACATCAGCGCTATCCTCTTTAAAGATTATGCTATTTATCAATTAAATATTCCATATCAAGATGGTGAAGTATTTAAGTATTTACATCAGCATTGTTTAGTGTTAGAATCTGAGTATTTAGAAAATAGTATTTATATGAAAATATCTGCTCATCCTGGTTTTATTGTTAGATATAAACAGTATTTATTAGAAAATTAAAGGAGGTCTTATCATGGATGATAAAAAACTCTTTCGTCTAGATTTATCAATTGCAGTGGAAGCTTCATCGGCTCAAGAAGCATTTGATATTCTAGTTACTGATGAAACATTGCATCAAATTAGAGAATTGGTAATTAAATCTAAAGATAACATTAAGGAAATGTTCGAAAAAGAAGAAGATAAACCGGCAATAATCAATTAGTTGATTATTGCTTATTTTTTTGCTAGAATTAAAAATATTATTAATGCCAAGGGAGGTTTTAAAGTGAATTTACACGGAAGAAGTTTTTTAACCTTAAAAGATTATAGTAAAGAAGAAATTAGATATTTACTAGACTTAGCTCATCAGCTAAAAAAAGAAAAAAAAGAAGGACGCTTAGGGGATCGTTTAAAAGGAAAAAATATTGTTTTATTGTTTGAAAAAACATCAACTAGAACAAGATGTGCCTTTGAAGTAGCTGGTCATGATGAAGGAGCTAATGTAACATTTTTAAGTAATTCACAAATGGGGAAAAAAGAATCAATTGAAGATACAGCTAAAGTATTAGGAAGAATGTATGATGGAATTGAATTTAGAGGTTTTGAGCAAAGTACTGTTGAAGCTTTAGCTAAACATTCAAAGATTCCAGTATGGAATGGTTTAACTGATGTTGATCATCCAACACAGACATTAGCTGACTTTTTAACAATTGAAGAACATTTAGACAAACCATTAAATGAAGTAAAATTTGTTTTTACCGGTGATATTCGTAATAATGTATGTTATGGATTAATGTATGGTGCTGCTAAAATGGGAATGCATTTTGTGGCATTAGGTCCAAAAGAATTAGAAATGGATCCTGAAGTAGTAGCATATTGTCAAAATGAAGCTAAAAAATCAGGAGGATCTTTTACAGTTAGTGATAATGTCGATGAAGCTGTTAAAGATGCTGATGTTATTTATACAGATATTTGGGTATCAATGGGGGAACCTGAAGAATTATATCCAAAACGAGTTAAAATGTTAACGCCATATAAAGTAACTAGAGAAATGATGGCTAAGACAGGTAATCCTAATACTTTATTTATGCATTGTTTACCATCTTTCCATGATTTTGAAACAACATTAGCTAAAGAAAAATATGAACAAGGTATCGATATTCGTGAAGTTGAAGACGAAGTCTTTAGAAGTGAAAATTCGGTAGTATTTGATGAAGCTGAAAACCGGATGCATACTATTAAAGCAGTTATGGTAGCAACTTTAGGAAAATAAAAGCGGGACATTGAAATGAACCCTGTTATTTGGACATACAAATAATGGAGGTTTATTTCGTTCCGCTTTTTTAGAGGAGTCAATTATTATTTAGAGAAGTCTTCTTTTGTAATCATATCTAATAAACCACGATAATTATACGTTGCATAGATACTAGCTGAAATAGTGCGGACAGGAACTTTATTTTTGACAATATTCATTGCTTTAGGTTCTAAAAATGAAATCTGTGGTGCTAAATATAAGGCATCACAGTCTAAATAACTGCTGTCTAACTGATAGAAACCAATCGGAATGATTTCATAATTTAGATGTTTCAAGGAGATTAATTCAGCAAGTTTAGTTGCAAAGAATGTTGATGATAGACCACCAGAACAACAAAGAACAATTTTTACTGGAAATTGTTTTTGATGTTTTGTTAAGGCTTCATAGAAATCATAAAATAATTTTTGTCCTTGTGAGAGATTTACTAGTTGATAATGGAGATAAAATAACATATTTTCATCTTCATCGACTATTTGTTCTTCAATAATTCCGCTAGTCCAAATGACGATGGCACCTTTAATGTTATGGTAAATGAAATTAATTTTTTTACCACGATCATCAATATCAGTAGTAAAACATTCCATTTTCTGATCATATTTATTTTGATTACCAACTATCCATTGAAAAAACAATTCTAAATTGATATCTGAGTAAAATTCATCAACCATATTAACCCCTCCTTTAAAAATAAGTATAAACAAAAATTAAGAAAAAATGTGATTTTTTCCAAAATAGAAACCGCTTTCATTAAAAACCATAAACTAAAACCAATGACAGTTACTATAATTAGTTGTATAATTTTAAATATCAATTATAGTTAGGTGAGAAAATGTCAAAAAGAATCTATGTAGTAAGTGATATCCATGGATATTATGATTTATTTATTAAATTATTAGAAAAAATTAACTTTAATCAAGATGATTTATTATATATAATCGGTGATATTTGTGATCGTGGGCCAGATACATTAAAACTTATATTTTATATTCAAAAACATGATAATATAATTTTATTAAAAGGAAACCATGAATACATGATGCAAGAAGCTTTGTATTATGGTATTTATTATAATGATTTCGATTATCCTAGTAAAGCTTTAAAAATATGGATGGCAAATGGCGGTAATACGACGATGCAAAGTATTCGCAGCTATTTACAAAAAGATAAGTTAACCCACGATGATTATCGAGTAGTTAGAGATGCTTTTTTAAAACAGCTTTATGAATATTTAGTCAATTTACCAAATTATTTAGAAATAACGGTAAATAAAAAAAGATTTATTTTAGTACATGCCGGAATTAATCCACGTTATCCTCTAGAAAAACAACGGGTTCAAGATTTATTATGGATTAGAAATGATTTCTATTATGCTCGTGGTGATTTAACTAAAGTATATATTTTTGGTCATACACCGACAGTTTTATTAAATGAAGATCGTAGTTTTAATATCTGGTTTGATACAGTTAATCAAAATAAAATCGGAATTGATGGTGGATTGGCTTGTGGCAGTATTTATGGCCAGTTAAATTGTTTATGTTTAAATGATGGTAAAATTACAGTTATTAAAAAGGAGGGAGCGAATGATGAGGGGAGCTTTTTATAATTTAATTAATTTTATAAATACAACTAATGTAAATGATGTTTATGCTAATGCAGCTAGAAAGATCTTACAAAATATTTATTTAATACCTGAATGTACAATTACAGATGTTGCGGATTTATGTTTTGTTTCAACTGCTACGATATCCAGGTTATGTCGAAAGTTGAATTATGAGTCTTTTGCAGATTTTAAAATGGATGTTACGATGAATTTAAATTATTTTAATCGTGATACTTTAAGATTACAATTTGATCATCAGTTACCAAAAAGGGAATATTTACATAAAGGGAAAGAAGTTTTTAAAGCTCATTTTGATAATATTTTAGATAATCTACAAAAAACATATGATAGTGTTTCATATGATGACTTAGATTTTATTGTTGATAAAATTCATGAAGCTAATAATGTGTGTTTCGCTGGTAATTTTTTTACCCAATCAGTATCAATGCAGCTGCAAATTGAATTATCATATTTAGGAAAAGAATGTAGCGGAATGTATCCATTAGAACAGCAGGTTGTAATAATTGAAAGCTTAGATGAAAACGATGTTATTATTGTTTCTAGTATTGCCGGAGGATTTATGATTGATCATCCGGATGTTATGAGAGTTATTTCTAAAAGTCCAGCTTATAAAATTGTTATTTCACAATTAGATGATTTTGTTTATAGTGATAAAGTAGATATGATCTTAAAAGTAGGCACTGATCATCATTCATTGATTGGGAAGTTTTCAATAACTTATATTTTTGAAGTATTGGAAGCATTATATCATTTAAAATATGGAACTGAAGCAAAAGGAAAGTAAACTAAAATACAGCATTAATACATACCTTGTCAAGTAGATAAGATATGTATTACATGCTGTATTTTTTATAATAAAGAATAAGACCACATAGCTTTGATTTGCCATGATAATCGTTCATAACTCCATTGTCGCTGGCTGTTTTCACGACTATTTGGATCATTGACGATAAAATTATTATCTTTAACTTTAGTAATAACGATAAAATGACCAGTATCGGTAAAATCTCCAGGACGAACACTACAAATAATTGGGTGTCCCTGATTAAGTTCGTTGATCATAGCAGCTTTATTTAAAGTAACTGGAGTTGCTTTTAAACCAAAATCACGACAACCTTCCTGCATTAAAGACCATGATGTCTTACTGCCTTCAAGATAATTATTATTTTGTGCATAGTTAGCAATATAACGGGGATTATATTCGATGTTGCCAGTCAAACCAACACTAACCATAGCTAGACAAGTAGGTCCACATCCGGCAGTACCGATTATTTCATCACCATATTTGTTAAAAGCCCAGCGTGAATCCCATTGGATATATAAAGGAATTCCATCAGGACTTGCCAATTCAATAGGTTCATTATTTTGTTTAGTAGTATAATTATCTTTTAATTCGCTAGCTTGTGGATTTTTAGCGACAAAATCTATTATGTATTGGGGACAATCAGTTGTTTGGGTTATATCATTATCATTTTGATAAAGTAGTGGTGGGATTATTTGAAGAAATAAATAGCCAATCAATAATATAGCGATAAACCCAATAAACGCTGGAATTTTTTTGATCATAGATTCATTGAGAAATATTTTGTGATAATTGAATAAATGATGATTGTCCCCAAAGCTAAAATAATTAGTAAGATATTTTTATAATTTGTTTTCTCTGTCATAATAAAGCTCCTTTACATCATGATAAAACGTGGATAATACGTGTAAACAGATAAGATACTCATTGTAGTAAAACTAGATAAAAATAAAGTTGTAACTAAATTAGAACTTTTTAATTTTTTAATTACTATATAAATCAAGATACCGAAGATACAGCCAATAGCATTTAAAATAATATCATTGATATCAAAAATACCCCATCTAGTTGCTAACTGGATTAGTTCAAACGATAAACTAGTACATGTTCCAATAAAAATAATATGCCCATTACTTAAAAAACTAAAATAATATTTTAGAATAATACTTAAAGGGATAAATAGAACAATGTTACCTAAAACATTAACAATTAAATTAAATGTCAATCCTAAATGCTGGTATTCACGAAGAAAAGAAAATAATTGTAAATTAATATTATTATGATAAATAGCTCCGTTTTTTAAAATTATAATTTTTATCAATAAAGCTAGATAAAGGATTGAACATAGAAATATAAGTATTTGATATAGTTTATTCTTTTTATTTTCCAAATTATTCCCTCCTAACAAAAAAACTATTCGACATGATTATAATATCAAAGTCGAATAGTTAATGTTTTTTTATTCTCTAAAGAAATTCTTACAAAAATCATACAGTGGGCAATTTGATAGTAAAAGTAATTCTACCATCATCAATAGCAGCGCTTATAGTACCATGATGTAATTCAACAATTTTTTTTGTTATTGCTAAACCTAGTCCAGAACCACCAGTTTTACTATTACGAGACTCATCAAGCCGTACAAATGGTTCGAAAATGTGGTCAATGTTATAGGTTTTATTTTTATCAATTGCATTGGAAACAGTGATGATGATATCATCATTTTCCTGTCTAGCACCGATTATAATATCAGAATTTTCAATGCTATAATTTATGGCATTTCGAATTAGATTATCAAAAACTCGTTCAAATTGATTAATATCAATTTGGACTTTTAAATTTTCAGTAATTTGAGTAAGGCAATTCAAATTTTTTTCTTGATATAAAGGCATAAATTCATATGAAATCTGTGCTAACATAATTGATAAATTAACGGTTTCTGTTTCAATTACCGTATCACTAAGATTATATTTAGCGATTGAAAAGAATTCTTCAATTAATTCTTCTAAGCGAATTGCTTTATCATAAGCAATTTTAGTATAATCAGCTCGTTCTTTAGCTGATAACTCTGGTTGATTAACTAATAAGTTAAGATAACCAATGATTGATGTTAGTGGTGTTTTTAAATCATGGGCTAAATATAATAACAAATCATTTTTTTGTTGTTCAGCTTGTTTAATAGCGTGTTTGTTTTGTAATGATTCGCGCTTGATTTGATTCATTTGATCTTCAATTTCTTTTAATTCATATGGTAGTTTGATCATAGTATCATTATCAGCAACTAATATTTTACCAGCTTCAAGCATTTTTTCGATATATTGCATTGATTCACGATAACGAAATGAAAAGATAATGATTGCATTAACAGCAATCATAGTAATAAAAATAGTGACTAAATTATCTTTAATTACTTGTGCTAATTGATAGACTAAATCATATTCCTGCCAAATATATAAGTGATATACTTCATAAGAATATAATAATAAAATAATAAAAGCGATGGATGTAATACTTACAGTAATAGCTATTTTTTTGATTAGACTAGCAGTTAAACTTTGTTTAAAATGAGAATTATTCAATTGTGTATCCAACACCCCATACAGTTTTTACAAACTTTGGTTTACGAGCATTCTCGTGCATTTTTTCGCGTAGTCTTGCAACATGGGCCATTACAGTATTATTGTTATCTAAATATTTCTCTTGCCAAACAGCTTCAAATAACTCTTCAGAACTTACTACAGTGCCACGTTTTGAACATAAATACCATAAAATGGAAAATTCAATTGGTGTTAAATTTAACGGTTGATCATAAAGGGTACATTTATGAGTATCATTATTGATCATTAACCCATTAAAATCATATACTTGCTGATTAGTAGATATATCATTTGTATTATAGCGCGTATAACGACGAATTTGAGTTTTGATACGGGCAACTAATTCTAATGGATTAAATGGTTTAGTTAGATAATCATCAGCACCTAATGTTAAACCGTTGATTTTATCCATATCATTACTCTTAGCCGTTAACATAATAACTGGGAAAAAATATTTTTGTCGTATTTCTTTTAATAAACTAAACCCATCTAAATCAGGCATCATCACATCAAGAATAGCTAAATCATAGTGATTTTTATCTAAACTATCTAATGCCTTTTTACCATGATAATATTTATACACCTGATAACCTTCGTTTTGTAAATATAATTCAATTAAGTCAGCAATAGACTGTTCATCATCAACAACTAAAATATTATAAGCCATAATACCACCTCGATTTCATCTTAGCTTAATTTACTAAAAAATACAAATAATTAAAAAATATTTAAGAAAATTGTAAGAAATAAAAAAATAACATGAAAAACTATTGACGATATAGTTACTATATAGTGTTAAATATGGTTAAAGGAGATGAATATTATGAAAGCACATGATGTAGAATTAATGGTAGGAATTCCTAAACAGACTTTATTGTATTATGAAAAAGAGGGATTGATTACAGTAGCAAGGGATGATAATAATTATCGTAATTATAGTCAAAATAATATTGAAATTTTAAAGTTAATTAAGCTGTTACGAGAAAGGAGATATCAATTGATGAAATAAAGTTAATATTGGATAATAAACTTTCAATTAGAGAGGCTTTAGAAAAGAAAAAATAATTTATTGAACATAATAAAATAGAATTAGATAATATTGATCAAAAGATCAATGATTATATAAAAAGAAATCGGGTTAAAGTTAGTTTTAATAATCAATCAATTACTAATTGGGTTGATAAAGAAACATTATTTTGTAATCAACGTAGTATCGATTAAAACGGTATAAAGATCATGATTGATGAAATAAAAGAAATTGATTTATCAATGTGTAGTGAATTAAGACCGTTAGATATTATTCGGGTTTATTTAAATTATTATGTTGATATTGATATTCGTACTAGTTATGATACCTATTCATTTCAAATATTGAATAATGATAGTATAGTTATGTTATTCAAATATTTTAAAAAGAATAATTTAAAAATAAATGATCCATTAGATTTAGTAACTCTTTATCAAAATAAAGATGCAGTAGCGTTAAATAAGTATTTAGATATTCATTTTAAAAAGTGGGCTAAAAAATATCATTTAGATAATCCAAGAAATACCGATTCTCTTTTTTCTAGGTTTAAAAAAGATGATGAAAATTAATGTATTTAATTTTTTATAACGTTGATGTCATCAAAATCGCCGTTTATGCCTAAGTCATTTTCTTTAGTTTTTTAATGAATATAATGAAGGTGTAAGGAGGGATTTAGGATGAAAGAAAAAGTTATTATTGGTGAAAGGATTGGAATCAAAACTATTTTAGCGGGATATGTAGAATGGAGCATATTTGGCTTGATGGGGGCTGTTGGATTTTATAATTTGGTTGGACGTTATTTTATTAGTGATTCTAGAGTTAATTTGTTAGTATCATTGATTATTTTTATAGTAGTTGTGTTATTAGCAACCCCACTTTTTGGAGCAAATGAGTATTTAGAGTTTTCTAATGAAGAGGTATGTCATTATCGAGCTGGTAGTTATTTACAAAAGTGGTATCGAGCTATTATGATAATAATGAAAAAACCTGATTTGTGTAATTTGGAAATAAAAACTAGTGAAATTTATAGTGTACAATTATCTTATGTACGTTTTACGATGCTTTATGGACAAGCTGGTTATCAGTTAAAAATGACATTTTTATTAAAAGATGGTAGTTTGTTTTCTGTTTTACCAGCAGGTATTGATGATATGAAAAAAGGAAGATTTGAACAGGCATTTTCATTATTAGAGGAAAATGGGGTAATAATTGTTGATAAATTTAATTTAAGAAGTGTTTTAAATGATAAAAACAGTTTCTATTTGCATATTAAAGAAATTGAGGATTTGAAAAAGTGTTAAAGGTATTGTTAGTTTGTCAAAAGGAAAGTAATGAAATGTTGAAATCATTACTTAAAAATAGTTTAGAAACTGTTGAGTTTATCGATGAAGAAATGGTAGATAATAATTGTATTATAATAAAAGAAATAGATGATAATATTGATGGAATTTCTAATTTAGTTAATTATCAGGGGCTTGTTTTTATGGTTAGTGATGGTAAGTATATGTTTGAATTATTAGAGTATAAACCGCTAGCATTTATTCGTAAGGATCATTTGCAAGAAGATATTGATTTTATTAGAGGTCAGTTAGAATATTTTAAGCAAGGATTAGAGTCCTATATTGATTTTAAATCAAGCTATCAAACGGTAAGAATGAAAATTGATAATATTGTATATATTGAATCTTTTGCTCATTATTTAATTATTCATAGTAAAAGTGCTAATGTGCGAGTAAGAGAAAAGCTCTCTACAACGTTAGATAAGTTAAAACCATATGGTTTTATTCAGGTTCATAAGTCATATTTAGTTAATAAGCATTATTTAAAACAAAAAAATAATCGTGAATTGAAATTAGAAAATGGGATAACTATTCCTGTTGGAAAGAAATTTCAACAAGTAATTAAAGATCTTTAGTACTAACAAAATGTTAGTACTTTTTTAATATTAAAGTTTCAATCTTTATACATTCTTAATATCTTGCGTGCTAAGATATGGTTCGTTGAATAAGTGGTGGAGTCTGTCATAAAGCGATTGCTTTATTTATTCAATGTAAGATTACTTAAATAACGGTATTTAAAGTTAAAAGAATTCAGGTAAATTACTATTAGTATATGTTAAATCTTTTATCTTTGACAGACCTTGAAAGGGGGAAGAATTTTATTTAGTGGTAATTTAAGTTAGAAATTTTTAAATATTTATTTAGTTATTATAGTAATTAGGAGAGTTTTATATGGTTTTAAATAAAAAAGACGAATTAGTTGAAAGCCAAATTATTTACATGACACCGGTCGAAGCATACAAGTCAATGGAAACTAGTATGGAAGGATTGTCAGATATTCAAGTAAGTCAACGATTAGAAAAATATGGTAAAAATGTAATCACCAAGAAAAAGCAGGATTCATTATTTAAAAAGTTTATATCGAACTTTACAAGTTTGATGGCACTGCTTTTATGGTGTGGTGGAATCATTGCAATTATATCTGGTAGTGTTGAACTTGGGATATCTATTTTCTGTGTCAATTTAATAAACGGCTTTTTTTCATTTTTCCAAGAATTTAAAGCAGAAAAGGCTACTGGTGCTTTGCAAAAAATGATGCCTTCATATGCAAGGGTAGTTAGAAATAATCAAGAGGTAAAAATATTAGCGGAGGATATTGTCCCTGGCGATATTATGATTTTAGAAGAAGGGGATCGGATTAGTGGTGACGCTAGAATTTTACGTTGTAGTGATTTTAAAGTTGACCAATCAACTTTAACCGGTGAAAGTAATCCGATTCGAAAAAATTATGAAGCTTTAAAAGAAGAAACTAGTTATCTTGAAGCTGCAAATATGATTTTTACAGGAACGACTGTTTCTTCAGGAACTTGTCATTGTGTTGTAGTTAAAACTGGTATGGCAACTGAATTTGGTAAGATTGCCGATTTAACACAAAATACTAAAAAGACATTATCCCCATTACAAAAAGAACTTAATATTTTAACTAAACAGATTGCTGCAATTGCTTTAAGTGTTGGGATTGCATTTATGTTGATTGCTGTTTTCATTATCCAAGATCCAATCATGGAATCATTTATTTTTGCTTTAGGAATGATCGTAGCTTTTATTCCTGAGGGTCTTTTACCAGCGGTAACTTTATCACTAGCACTTTCAGTTCAAAGAATGGCTAAAGAAAATGCTTTAGTTAAAAAATTATCAGCAGTAGAAACTTTAGGTTGTACCAATGTGATTTGTTCAGATAAGACCGGTACTTTAACTCAAAATGAAATGACGGTTAATCATTTATGGACGTTTGAAAGCAAATTAGATGTTAGTGGTGAAGGATATAGTAGTGAAGGTAATATTCATGATGGTGATAATATCATCACAGTTAATAAAAGTAACACTTTAAGATTATTATTAAGTGGAGCTGCATTATGTTCAAATGCTAAGTTGGTACCACCAAGTAAAAACAGTGCTAATGCTCGTTATACTGTTTTAGGTGATCCTACAGAAGCATGTTTGGGTGTTGTCGCTAAAAAAGGTGGCATTGACTATAAAAAGTTAAATCAAGAGTATCCTCGAATTTTAGAGTTGCCATTTGAGTCAAATCGTAAGAGAATGACAACAATTCATCAATTAAAGGAACCATTTGAAGGAAGTAACCGGATTGCTTTTATTAAAGGGTCTCCAAAAGAAGTGATGGAACTTTGTAATAAATATTATAGTGGTGGTAAAGCTAATCAAATAAGTGAAGATGATCGTCAAAAAATTATGGCAGCTAATGATTCATACGCTAAACAAGGTTTAAGGGTATTAGCGGTTGCCTATCGATCTTTATCACACAACGATCCAAGTTTGCCAAGTGCAATTAGGGAATATACCCCAGAAAATATTGAACGTGATTTAACATTTCTTGGTTTAGTTGCGATGCAAGATCCACCTCGCAAAGAGGTTAAAGAAGCAGTTGCTTTATGCCGTAGCGCTGGAATCAAGATTATTATGATAACTGGTGACTATGGATTAACAGCAGAAAGTATTGCTCGTAAAATTGGGATTATTCAAAGTGAAGACGCTAAAATTATTTCTGGTGTTGAACTTGCAAAAATGGATGATGACCAGTTAAAAGAAGTATTAAAAGGTGAAGTTGTATTTGCACGTATGGCTCCAGATCAAAAATATCGAATTGTTTGTGCCTTACAGGAATTAGGAAATATTGTTGCGGTAACTGGTGATGGAGTTAACGATTCACCAGCATTAAAGAAAGCTGATATTGGTGTTGCAATGGGTATTTCTGGTACAGATGTAGCTAAAGAAGCAGCTGATATGATTTTAACAGATGATAACTTTGCTTCAATTGTTAGTGCTATTAAAGAAGGACGGACGGTATATAATAATATTAGAAAATTCTTACGTTATATTTTCGATAGTAATACGCCAGAAGCTGCTGCTCCTGCGTTATATCTATTTTCTGGTGGTTTAGTTCCTTTACCATTAACGATCATGCAGATTTTAACGATTGATATTGGTACTGACATGGTTCCTGCTTTAGGACTAGGTGCAGAGCATGGTGAAGATAATATCATGAATCAGCCACCACGTTCATTAGATGAGCGGTTATTAAATAAATCAGTAATTATTAGAGGATTTCTTTGGTATGGATTATTGCTTACTGTATTTGCTTTAGGTGGTTATTTCTTAGTCAATTACTTATATGGCTGGCCAAATGTTTCATTGGCTCCTGAAGGAACTTTTGTTTATCAAAAAGCAACGACAATGATGTTAGCAGGTGTTGTTTTTGGACAAATTGCAATGGCTTTAAACAATCGTACTGAAACAGAGTCAGTTTTAAAGCGGGGTATTTTTTCTAACCATTATATAAATCTTGGTTTTGTAGTTGAAATAGTAATTTTACTATTAATTGTTTATGTGCCTTTTTTTAATGGTGTTTTTGGTACAGCACCACTAGGAATTTATGAATGGTTATATTTAATCCCAATTCCATTTATTCTATTTGGAATTGAAGAATTAAGAAAGAAAATTGTGAGAAAAAGAAAAAAATAAAGGAGAAGAATATGAAAATAATAATTGTTGGCTGTGGGAATTTTGGAACCCGTTTAGCGAAATATTTAAATGGATTAAATCATGATGTTGTTATTATTGATAACCGTCAGGAAACGTTTAATAATTTAGATGATAACTTTACTGGGAAAACTATTTTAGGTATTGGTTATGACAAAGATATTTTAGAAAAAGCGGGTATTAAAACAGCAGATACTTTAGTTAGCTGTTCAAGCAGTGATGCAGTAAATGCAGTAGTAAGTCATATTGCTCATAATATTTATCATGTTCCTAATGTAATTGCCCGTATGTATGATAATAAAAAAGCTCGAATTTTTAGATCAATGGGAATCCACATTATTTCAGTAACAGGATTAGGTGTTGAAAGAATTATGGATTATATTGATACTAGTCGTTTGCAGGTAATTAAAAAAATCGGTGATGATAGTGAAATTAGAGTTGTAAAAATCAAAGCTGGTTTATCAATGATTGGTAAAACAGTTTTAGAAATTACTAGTCATGGCGAATTTGAAGTAATTGCTATTGAACGCTATGGAACAACTATGATTCCTTTAAAAGATACTAAAATTATGGAAAATGATGTTGTCTATTTTACTGTATTAGAAGAATCAATCAATGAATTTAAACAAGCTATTTTATAATTATGGAGGATAATATGAGAGTAATTATTATAGGTGGTGGCCAGGTAGGAACTTATATTGCTGGTTTGCTATATGAAAATCATGATGTTAAAGTAATTGAAAATCGTCCTAAATCAATTGAAAATTTTAAAAACTATAATCTACCAGAAGAATTACTAGTTGTTGGTGATGGTACCGATGTTGATGTTTTAGAAAAAGCTGGTATTAGAGAATGTGATGCTTTGGTCTGTGTTACTGGTCTTGATGAAATAAATTTAACAGCAGCAATGGTTTCTAAATTTGAATACGATGTACCACGAGTAATTGGACGTGTTAATAATCCTAAAAATGTCTGGTTGTTTAACTCAGGAATGGGAATTGATACTAAGATTAATCAAGCAGATATTATTGGTCATATGATTGCTGATGAAATGAATTATCAATCTTTAATGACTTTATTAAAATTATCAAAAGGTGATTATTCAATTGTACGTATTCGAGTAGATTATCATTCTAGTTACGTTGGAAAAACAGTATCTCAACTTGATATGCCTAATAACGCTTTATTGATCGCTATCTACCAAGACGATGAATTATTAATTCCTCATGGTGATACAGTAATTGAAGCGGGACAGAATATTTTAGCTTTTGGTGATGATCAGGCAATTGAAAAATTGAATCAAATTTTTACTAGTTAATATAATCTTAAAAAATTAGTTTTTATGCTATAATAAAGGTTCAAGGCAGGTGGATAAAATGTTACAACAAGGTGATAAAATAAATATAATTGCCTGTTCTAATGGCCTTTTAGATAGCCAAAGCAAGCAGATTGAAAACCTATATATGATTTTAAAAAAAGCTGGATTAATACCGGTGTTAAGTCCATATCTTTACCGTCAAGAATCAGTATTTGCCACTGATGCTAAAAATCGTGCTAAAGTGCTTATGGATAGTTATAATGATAATGAAATCAAAGCAATATTTGACGTTTCTGGAGGAAATATTGCAAATGAAATACTGGATTTACTTGACTATGATTTGATTAAAAGAAACCCGAAACCATTCTGGGGTTATAGTGATTTAACAACTGTTATTAATGCTTTATATCATCAAACTGGTCAATGTGAATATTTGTATCAAATTAGAAATATTCTTTTAAAACAGCAATATGATGATTTTAATAATAGTGTATTTTTAAATCAAAATGATTTATATGATTTTTCATATTGT
Organism: Erysipelatoclostridium sp. An15; assembly: GCF_002160675.1. Taxonomy (NCBI): domain Bacteria; kingdom Bacillati; phylum Bacillota; class Erysipelotrichia; order Erysipelotrichales; family Coprobacillaceae; genus Thomasclavelia; species Erysipelatoclostridium sp. An15. Next base: position 17,533 of record NZ_NFLA01000023.1, on the reverse strand, counting down.
TTTATTCAACAGACCCAGATGTCAGGAGTTGTAGTTGGTGGTAATATTCGCTGTTTTTTAAAGCTGGCTGGAACTAAGTATTTACCGGATTTTTCTAATCGAATTTTATTTTTAGAAAGCTATAGCGGTGATGTTGCGTTAATGACTACTTATTTAACCCAGCTAAAACAAATGGGAGTTTTTCAAAAAATTTCAGGATTGTTATTAGGAACCTTTACTGAGATGGAAAGAAATAATGAATATCCTGATATTGTAGCTTTAGCAACTAGAATTATTAATGATAAAAATCTAGCGATTGCTAAAACGGATGATATTGGACATAGTCGAAATTCAAAGTGTTTAATTATTGGTAAAGAATATCGATTAAAAAAATAGGTCAAGAAATATTTCTTGACCTATTTGCTTGCAAATTCAGCTAAAAATTGTTCATTTAAAGCAATTACTTTTTTCATAGCCTCAATTCCTGGGGCACCGATTGTATTTCGTTTATTAACACAAGTTTCAACGCTTATTGCTTCATAAATATCTTCATCAAATACATCACAAATAGCTTTAAATTCATCAATAGTTAAATCATCTAAATCTTTATTTTGTTCAATGGCATATAAAACTAATTTACCAATAATACCATGAGCATCTCTAAATGGAACGCCTTTATTAACTAAATAATCAGCGGCATCAGTAGCATTAGTGAAACCACCAGTAGCTGATTTACGCATTTTTGTTTTATTAAATGTAGTTGTTTTTAACATATCATTTAATAATTGTAAACATCCTTTAGTAGTTGTTAGGGCGTCGAAAAATAACTCTTTATCTTCTTGCATATCTTTATTATATGCAAGTGGTAGACCCTTCATTGTTGTAAGTAAGCTAGTTAAAGCACCATAAACACGTCCAGTTTTTCCTCTGATTAATTCAGCAATATCAGGATTTTTTTTCTGTGGCATGATTGAAGATCCAGTTGAAAAAGTATCATCCAGTTCAACAAATTGATATTCATTAGTATTCCAGATAATTATTTCTTCACTAATTCTTGACATATGCATCATCATTGTCGCCATGGCACTTAATAATTCGATTAAATAATCACGATCACTTACGCCATCAATACTATTTAAACATGGACCGTCAAATCCTAATAATTCAGCAGTATATTCGCGATCTAGAGGATAAGTTGTTCCCGCTAAGGCTCCAGATCCTAATGGACAGACATTCATACGTTTATATATATCTTCTAAACGACTGCTATCACGTTTAAACATTTCAAAATATGCGCCCATATGATGAGCTAAAGTAATTGGCTGGGCTTTTTGTAAATGAGTAAAGCCAGGCATTATTGTATCGATATGTTCTTTCATGATGTCATTAATAGTAATTAATAAATCATGAATTAAAGTATTTAACATCAAAATTTGATCGCGGGTATATAAACGCATATCCAAAGCAACCTGGTCGTTACGACTACGACCAGTATGTAATTTTTTACCAGTATCACCAATACGATCAATTAAAGTTGATTCTACAAAACTGTGAATATCTTCTTGAGTATTGTCGATTTTTAATGTGCCATTTTCAATATCGGCTAAAATCTGTTGTAATGCTGTTTCAATTTGTTGACCTTCTTTTTTAGTTAAAATCCCTTGTTTGGCAAGCATCTTAACATGAGCGATACTACCTTGAATATCTTGACGATAGAATGTTTGATCAAAACTGATTGATGCATTAAAGTCATAGACTAATTGATTGGTAGGTTTAGTAAAACGTCCACCCCATAGATTCATAAATTTCCTCCTTATAATAAAAGGGCATTAGCCCTTTTTATTTTTTATTATTTAATTTCATTGCTCTAACTTTAGTTGAAAGTCCATATAAAGTAATGAATCCTTCAGCATCATGATGATCATATAAATCACCAGTAGCAAAGCTTGCGATATCTTCATCATATAATGAATATGGTGAAGTAGTACCTTCTTTAATAATATTACCTTTATATAATCTAAATTTAGTTGTTCCGCTAACAACTTCTTGAGTTTTATCAACAAAAGCAGTTAAAGCTTCTCTAAGTGGTGAAAACCATTTAGCACCATAAACTAATTCTGCAAACTCTACAGATACCAAGCGTTTATATTTTAAAGTTTCACGATCAAGAACTAATTCTTCTAATTGGCGATGAGCTTCCATTAAAATAGTTCCCCCTGGAGTTTCATAAACACCACGAGATTTCATACCAACAACACGGTTTTCAACGATATCTACAATACCAATTCCATGTTTTCCACCTAATTCATTTAATTCTTCTAAAATAGCAGTTAGTGATTTAGCTTTACCGTTAATTTTAACTGGGACCCCTTTTTCCCATTCAAGTACGACATGTTCTGCTTCATCAGGTGCTTTTTCTGGTGAATTAGATAAAACTAATAAATGGTCATAATTTGGTGTATTTTCAGGATTTTCAAGTTCTAATCCTTCATGAGAAATATGCCAAATATTACGATCACGTGAATAACTTGAATCAGCTGAGAATGGTAAATCAATACCATGTTCTTTACAATATTCAATTTCAGATTCTCTAGAATCCATTGTCCATTTTGGATCACGCCAAGCAGCAATGATTTTTAAATCAGGTGCTAAGGCTTTGATACCAAGTTCAAAACGAATCTGGTCATTTCCTTTACCAGTAGCCCCATGACAAATTGCAGTAGCCCCTTCTTGTCTAGCTACATCTACTAATACTTTAGCAATTAAAGGTCTTGCAGTAGCAGTTCCTAATAAGTATTTATATTCGAAGACAGCATCAGCTTGAACAGTAGGCATAATATAGTCTTTAACATATTCATCAACTACATGTTTTACATATAATTTAGTTGCGCCACAAGCTTTTGCTCGTTCTTCAAGGCCGTCTAATTCATCGCCTTGTCCAACGTCGATACAACAGCAGATTACTTCATAGTCATAATTTTCTTTTAACCAAGGAATAATTGCAGTTGTGTCTAATCCGCCAGAGTAAGCAAGAATAACTTTTTCTTTCATCTAAAATTCCCCCTTAAAGTAACATTAAATTATCATTATAATAAACTAAAGTGTTTAAAATTGCAATGCTTTATCGTAATAATAACCATTTTATTAATTGTTCATATTATAGTAATAATGATAAAATAAAATTATCTAAAAATCGGGAGGGCTTTATGAATAAAATAGAAATAGATTATAAAAAAACATTAAAACTTGTCATAATTGCCATTATTGCATATTGGATTTTGAATCATTATCAAATAGTATTATCTTTGTTAAGTAAATTACTATCAGTTTTAATGCCATTTATTATTGGGTGCATGATTGCTTTTGTTTTAAATGTTTTAATGATAAGAATTGAAAAACAATTATCAAAAGTTATTGTAAATCCTAAGCTTAAAATCCTTAAGCGGGTTTTAAGTATTCTTGGTTCAATTGCTCTGGTTGTCGGAGTAGTGGCCATTATCATTATTTTAATTATTCCAGAACTTGTTAGCGCTATTAAAGTGATTGCTCTTTCTTTACCGGAAGTAATTGATAATTTACAAAACTGGACGGATAGTCATAGCATCTATTTACCACAACTAGAAAATCTGATTAATCAAATAGATGTTGAAAGTCTAGGAAATGAGTTATCAAAATTTGCTAAAACAGAATTTAGTGGTGTGCTTGATTCGACCATTGATATATTAGCTGTTATCGTAAATGGGATTGTAAATTTTGTTTTAGGACTAGTTTTTGCAATATATATCTTAATGTCTAAAGAAACATTAAAGGATCAGACTAAAAGATTAATTAATGCTTATCTACCAAGCAAAGTAGCTGATAATATATTTGAAGTAGCACGACTTTCTAGAACTACTTTTTCTAATTTTATTATTGGACAAACAGTAGAAGCTTTTATCTTAGGAGCGCTATGTACAATTGGAATGATTATTTTAGGATTGCCATATGCTCCAATGGTGGGTTCTTTAGTAGGAATTACAGCCTTTATTCCAATTATCGGTGCTTTTATTGGTGGGGCAATTGGAGCATTTATGATCTTTACGGTTGATTATATGCAAGCTTTTATCTTTATTATTTTCCTAGTTATTTTACAACAATTAGAAGGTGATTTGATTTATCCACGAGTAGTTGGGTCTACAATTGGCTTACCTTCAATTTGGGTTTTATTTGCAGTAACGGTTGGTGGTAGTTTATGGGGGATTACCGGAGTTTTATTAGGAGTACCAATAGTATCTGTAATTTATTCTTTAGTTAAAATACAAGTAAAAAATAGAGAGAAGCGACTGAAAGTTAAGGAGAATGTAGAGGTTATCGAATGATAACCTCATTTTTATTAAGATTCTATTAAAGTATATATTGGGGTGTTCTAAATGATATTTTAATGTGCTATAATCTATTTAGAAAATAATCTAAATAGATTTTTAGATTTGATAATTTGAGGGGGACTTATATGTTAAAAATTGAAAATTTAAGTAAGACTTTTGGTAGTAAAAAAGCAGTTGATAATTTATCACTGCATATAAAAAAGGGGCAAATATATGGCTTCATTGGTCATAATGGGGCTGGGAAAACTACAACATTAAAAGCAATTGCCGGAATACTACAATTTGATCAGGGTGATATTTTTATTGATGGTAAATCAATAAAAAACCAGCCGCTTGAATGTAAAAAAATCATGGCTTATATTCCTGATAATCCTGATTTATATGAGTATTTAACAGGGATTAAGTATTTAAATTTTATTGCGGATGTTTATGGTGTTAGCCAGCAAGATCGTCAAGAAAGAATAAAAAAATATAGTGAGATGTTTGAAATTGCTGATTCATTAAAAGAACCTATTAGTGCTTATTCACATGGGATGAAACAAAAATTAGCAGTTATTTCAGCATTGATTCATGATCCTAAATTGATTATTATGGATGAACCGTTTGTTGGTCTTGATCCTAAAGCTTCTCATTTGTTAAAAGAATTGATGCATGATTTATGTCAAGCAGGTGGCGCAATCTTTTTTTCAACCCATGTATTGGAAGTTGCTGAAAAACTATGTGATCAAATTGCAATCATAAAAAAGGGAAAATTAATTGTTTCTGGAAATACTCAAGAAGTCATTGGTGATGATTCGTTAGAAGAAGTATTTTTAGAGTTGGAGGATGACCATGCTTAAAACATTAGTGAAAATTCGTTTTCAGGGCTTGTTTTTAAAGTCAATGATGGGAAGTAAAAAGAAAAAACTTAGTATTGGAAAGATGATTTTATTTTCGTTGCTTTTTATCTATTTAGGAATTGTCCTGGTAGCTGTTTTTGGATATTTTTTTGATTTAATAATCGAACCATTTATTGCAAGTGGTTATGAGTGGTTGTATTTTGGATTAATGGCTTTGGTTGTTATTTTGTTTTGTTTTTTGGGGAGTATTTTTTATACTCAACAGGAAATATATGGGGCTAAAGATAATGATTTGTTGTTATCGATGCCAATTAAAACAAGAGATATTTTATTAAGTAGAATTTTAGTAGTTTTACTTTTGAATTATGTTTATGAAGCTTTAATTGCTTTACCGGCAATTATTGTTTATTATTTACATCAGCCTTTTAATGGTTTGCAAATGCTTATTTTTATAATTGTTTTTGTAACTTTGCCATTATTTGTTTTAGCATTAAGTTGTGTTTTTGGCTGGTTAATAACAATGATTTTAAAGAAGATACCTAGTAAAACTTTTATTACGATGGTTTTATCATTAGGAGTATTGGTAGCGTATTTTTATTTAGTAAATAAAATGCCTGAATATCTAGCTTCTTTAATAACAAATGGTGAAACGATCGGTGAAATTGTAGAAAGTAAATTATATCCAATTTATCACTTAGCTAAAGCTATTAGTGATATGAATTTATTTAGCCTGATTGTCTATTTATTAACGGCTTTAATACCGTTTGTACTTGTGATTTATTTATTGTCATTAAATTTTATTAAATTAACGACTTCAAAATCAGGAGTAAAGAAAGGAAAATTAAAACAAACAGATATTAAAACTAATGGTTTGAAAAAATCATTATTTATGCGTGAGTTAAGACATTTTACCTCTAATCCAATGGTAATGATGAATTCAGCTATTGGAATTGCTTTTACAATTTTTTTAGCTGGGGCTTTAATTGTAAAAAGCAATGATGTAAAAATTATTGTTCAATCAATATCTCCTTTATTACAAGGAACATTAAATGAGTGGCTCGTTGCTGGTTTGTGTTTAGTAATTATAGGGGTTAGTTCTTTTAACTATATTAGTGCTAGCTTGATTTCCTTAGAGGGAAATCGATTATGGATCATTAAATCATTACCACTTAAAACTAAAGATATATTAGATAGTAAATTGTTATTGCATATCGTACTTTGTATACCACCAGCAATTATCTTCTCTTTAGCGGGAATATATGTTTTTTCGCTTAATATTGTTGATGCATTAATAGTGATTTTGGTACCAGTGATCTTTATCGTTTTTGAAGCAATTTTTGGTTTATTGATAAATTTATGGAAACCAAAATTTGATTGGGTAAATGAGACAATTGTTGTTAAACAAAGTATGGCTGTAATGATTGCAATGCTTGGAACAATGGCTTTTGTTGTCTTGGTTGCCGGTGGTTATATTCTATTATTTAATGAGTTTATTAGTGCTATTAATTATACGTATTTAATTGCAGTAATTCTAATTGTTTTGGATATCTTTGGCTATTATTTATTGAATACCTGGGGTGCTAAACAATTCGCTAAATTTTAAGCTTGTAAATAAGAAATGTTAAAATTTGTTTGACAAAATCATTTTCCGTATTATAATATTAGTCAAACTCGATGACTAAAAGAGTAGTCTTAATGATGGTTTTAGCGAGCTAGCGTTGGTGGAAGGTTAGTAATCTAGTTAAGATAAAGCGCATTTACGAGAGGAAAGTGGGAAATAATAGTATCACTTTCGGGTTATCGCCCTTATCGATGAAAGTGGTCATAAGGTCAACTTATGATAATTAGAGTGGTAACGCGGTTAATTTCGTCTCTTGGTTCAAGAGACGTTTTTTATTTATATTAAAGAAATGGGGGACTAACAAAATGATTAGAGTAGGTATAGTAGGGGCAACTGGATATGGTGGTTGTGAACTAGTACGATTTTTATTAACACATAAAGACGTTGAGATTAAATGGGTTTCATCAAGGACATACACTGATCAAGAGTATAGTTCTGTTTATTCAAGTTATTTTAAATTATTAGATCAAAAATGTGTTGATGAAAATATTGAAGATTATTTAGATGATGTTGATGTTGTATTTTTTGCAACACCACAAGGGGTATGTGCTAAAACAGTTAATGAAAATGTCTTGAATAAAGTCAAGGTGATTGACTTGAGTGCTGATTATCGTATCAAAGATGTTGCAACATATGAAGCCTGGTATGGAATTAAGCATGCTTCACCACAATTTATTGATGAGGCTGTTTATGGATTATGTGAGATTAATCGTGAAAAAATAAAAGCAGCTCGTTTAATTGCTAATCCAGGATGTTATCCAACTTGTTCAATTTTATCAATATATCCACTTGTAAAAGCAAATTTAATTGAAACAGATACGTTGATAATTGATGCTAAAAGCGGAGTTAGCGGTGCTGGTAGATCTGCCAAAGTTGCTAATTTATATTGTGAAGTTAATGAAAGTATCAAAGCTTATGGGGTAACAACACATCGCCATACACCAGAAATTGAAGAACAGCTAGGCTATGTAGCTAATAAAACTGTTTTATTGAATTTTACACCACATTTAGTACCGATGAATCGTGGCATTTTAGTAACAGCTTATGCTAAATTGAAACCAGGTGTTAGTAAAGAAGATGTTGAAAAAGCTTATCAATGTTATGATGATGAATATTTTGTTAGGGTATTAAAACCAGGAGTTGTTCCTGAAGTAAGAAGTGTTAAGGCAAGCAATTTTGTTGATGTAAATTATCAAATTGACCCACGTACTAATCGCGTTATTATGATGGGAGCTATGGATAATTTAGTTAAAGGTGCTGCAGGGCAGGCTATTCAAAATATGAATATTATGTTTGGTCTTGATGAAAAAGAAGGTTTAATGTTAGCACCAGCAATTTTATAGGGGGAATAGAAATGAAAATAATTGAAACAGGAACTGTTACTTCACCAAAAGGGTTTTTTGGTGTTGGTGAACATGTTGGTATAAAGAAAGAAAAGAAAGATTTAGCTTTAATCTATAGTACTGTAGCTGCTAAAGCTGTGGGGACATTTACTCAAAACGTTGTTAAAGCGGCACCAGTATTATGGGATAAAATGATCGTTGAAAATTATGACCATGCTCGAGTAATTGCAATCAATAGTGGGGTTGCTAATGCTTGTACTGGTCAAGAAGGAATCGAAAATAATGAAGAGTTTGCTAAAATAGTAGCTGATAATTTTTCAATTAATAAAGAAGAAGTATTAATTTGTTCGACAGGAGTAATTGGTAAACAATTACCAATGGAAGTTATTAAAAATGGGGTTGAACAAGTTAAACCGTTATTAAAAGAAGATGGTGGGATGGATGTAGCAACAGCTATTTTAACTACAGATACTAAAGCTAAACATCTTGCTGTGGAAATTGAATTAGGTGGTAAAACAGTAACTATTGGGGCTTGCTGTAAAGGTTCTGGAATGATTCATCCTAATATGGCAACAATGCTTGGTTTTATTACTACTGATTGTAATATCTCTAAAACTTTATTAAATAAGGCTTTAAAAGAAATTATTCCTGATACATTTAATATGATTTCAGTTGATAGAGATACTTCAACTAATGATACGGTATTATTATTAGCTAATGGATTGGCTGATAATCCGGAAATTAATGAAGAAAATACTGATTATCAAGTATTTAAAGAGGCTTTATATTATGTTAATGAATTTTTAGCTAAAGCAATTGCTGGTGATGGAGAAGGGGCTACTAAATTATTAGAAGTACAGGTACATGGTGCTAATAGTATTAATCAGGCTAAAGTGATTGCTAAAAGTGTTTGTACATCACCATTAGTTAAAACAGCAATCTATGGTAATGATGCCAATTGGGGAAGATTGCTATGTGCAATGGGTTATTCAGGGGAACAATTTGACCCATATAATGTTGATTTAAAAATTGCTAGTGAGTTTGGAACATTACAATTAGTAGCTATGGGGATGGCAACTGATTATAGTGAAGAATTAGCAACAAAAATCTTGTCGAGCAGTGAAGTAAAAGCAATTATTGATATTCATAATGGAAATTATCAAGCGACAGCATGGGGTTGTGATTTAACATATGATTATGTAAAAATCAATGCTGATTATCGCTCATAGTTAATAAGGGGGAAATATATGGTACAAACAAGAACGATTGAACAAAGTAAAGCCCAAGTATTGGTTGATGCTTTAAGTTATATTCAAAAATTTAATGGGAACATTGTTGTTATCAAATATGGTGGCAGTGCCATGACTAATGAAGTAATAAAACATAGTGTTTTAAAAGATATCGCGGTATTAAAATCAGTAGGGATCAAACCGGTTATCGTTCATGGTGGTGGTAATGATATTAATAAATGGTTAACAAAAGTAGGGATTAAAAGTAATTTTAAAAATGGTTTACGGGTTACTGATAAAGAAACTTTAGAAGTTGCTGAAATGGTTTTATCAGGTAAAATTAACAAAGGGTTAGTTCAGCATATGGAACGAATTGGAACTCATGCTGTTGGTTTGTCAGGGAAAGATGGTAATTTAATTACAGTAAAAAAAGCATTGCCTAAAGGTGAAGATATAGGTTATGTTGGTGAAATTATTAATGTTGATATTAATTTAATTGAAACATTATTAGAAAAAGATTATACGCCAATAATTTCAACTATAGGTTTAGATAGTAAATATAATGCTTATAATATTAATGCTGATGATGTAGCGACAGCTGTTGCTCGCGGCTTGAAAGCAAGTAAATTAGTATTTTTGACAGATATTGAAGGAGTTTTAAAAGATCCAAATGATCCAAGTACTTTGATATCGGTTATTGATACTAAGTCAGCTAAAGAGTTGTTTGAACAAGGGGTAATTACTGGGGGAATGATTCCTAAGTTGAAGAATTGTCTAGATGCTGTTCAAGAAGACGTAAAAAAGGTTCATATTTTAGATGGTCGTCTTGAACATAGTTTATTGATAGAAATTTTTACAACTAATGGTGTTGGAACAGAAATTAAAAAATAACGAAGTGATTTTCATCATTTCGTTATTTTTTTAATGTAACAATATTAATTTGATTAGGACAAAATAAACGATATTCATAACCATTTTCCATTCCTAAACCATTAGAAATAATTAGTTCACTATCATCGATAGTATGTCGACCACTTACATAAGTAGATCCATTTGTTTTAGTAAACAAACCACCAATTATTGGTAATCGAATATAACCGCCCATAGTATGCCCTGATAGCTGTAATGCAATAGCGCTTTTAGCAGTTGTTGTAAAATAATCTGGTTCATGAACGACAGCTAGTTTATAGCTATCTTTGTTGTTATCGTTTAATAGACCACTAATATCACCATTGCTTTCTAAACCAAATAAGCTAATCGAAGCATTTTTGTAATAGATTGGTCGATATTCATTGTGAAGAACTTCAAAACCACCTTCATTTAATATGGCGGTAACATCAGTAGCAATTGTTAAATCTTTTTCACCTAAAACCGCAAATTTACCGAATTTAGAATTAATGTTTGATAAAGTACTGATTACTTTTTCAGTTTCAAAAGCACTACTTTGGAATAAATCACCACCAAATATCACCATATCAACATTTTGATCATTAAGCGAAGCCACAATTTCTCCTAATCGTTCAATATCACTACTATCTTCAAGATTAATATCACTTATAAAACCAATTTTAAAATTATTAAATTCTTCAGGTAAACTATCATTAGTAATAGTTGATTCTTGAATTTCATAGCCCTCTGGGGCAATAGAATGACTGTAATAATAAGTAAATCCAGCCAAGAGAATAATAATTACTAAAATTAATACTTTAATTATTCTAATCTTTTTTTTCATCATACCTTTTTATTCATGATTACTGGAATAATCATTGGATTACGTTTGGTTTTACGATAAAAATAAGAAGATAAAATATCACGGGTAGTATTTTTAATTTCTCCAAAAGTAGTTTTGCCCTGTAATAATTTTGATAAATTGACTTCAACTAAATGTTCAGCTTCCCTGATCATTTTAAAACTATCTTTCATATAAACAAAACCACGAGAAATAATAACTGGTCGACTTAATAATTTGCCACTACGAGAATCCATGCTAATCAAGATTGAAACCATACCATCTTCAGATAAAATCTGACGATCTCGTAATACAGCAGTTGATAAACCGCTAATATCATTACCATCAACATAAATATCTTCAACATGAATTCTTGGACCTAAACGTGCTGTTCCATTGTTTAATAATATAGTATCCCCGTTTGATAAAACAAAAGTATTTTCTGGTGGAATACCAACATCTTGTGATAATTCAGCATGAATTTTTAACATTCGATATTCACCATGAACTGGGAAAAAGTATTTTGGTTTTGTAAGTAGCATCATCAATTTCTGTTCTTCTTGTGAAGCATGCCCTGAAGTATGTAAATTATTAAAAGCAGTATTAGTTAAAACTCGAGCACCAGCTCTAAATAGTTTATTAACAACGACATTTACGCTATAGGCATTACCAGGGATCGGATTTGATGAAAATACTACAGTATCACCAGGTTTGATTTTAACAAATTTATGAGTTCCATTGGCAATTCGACTTAAGGCTGCCAAGGCTTCACCTTGGGAACCAGTACATAATATTAAAATTTCATTATCAGGTAATTTTTTAGCTTGATCATTTTTAATGAAAAAACGATCAGGACATTTAATGTATCCCATTGCTCTAGATACTTGAATATTATTTTCCATAGAACGTCCATAAACTAAAATTTTACGATTAAATTTTACAGCTGCTTCAACAATTTGTTGAACTCGATGAACGTTAGAGGCAAAAGTTGCTACAATCAAACGCCCCTCAGTTTTTCTAAATTCTTCTTGAACACTGTTAGCAACTATTTTTTCACTGATCGAAAAAGTTGGTACTTCAGCATTTGTCGAATCACTCATTAATAAGGTTACACCTGTTTCTCCTAAAAATGACATTTTTTGATAATCAGCAGGATCACCTACAGGTGATAAGTCAAATTTAAAATCACCAGTTTCAATAATTCGTCCATTTGGTGTATTAATAATAATTCCTAATGATTCAGGAATTGAGTGATTGGTTTTGAAAAAACCAATATTAAAATAACGTGAATGAATTTGATATTCATCATCAATTTCAATTATCTTAGTTGCATTAGTTAAACGTCGTTCTTCAAGTTTCCTTTTTATCATTGCACTAGCTAAAGGAGTTGCATAGATAAATGGTATTTTTACTATTTGTAGTAAAAAAGGAATACCACCAATATGATCTTCGTGACCATGAGTTATTAATAAACCACGAATTTTCTTTTCATTTCTTTTTAAATAAGTGTAGTCAGGAATAACATAATCGATTCCTGGTAAGCCTTCTTCTGCAAATTTAACCCCAGCATCAACAATAAAAATTTCATTATCATGTTCAAAGCAGTAGGTGTTTTTTCCAATTTCATTTAAGCCACCTAACGCAAATACTTTAGTATCGATGTTATTATTTGTTTTTTGATTATTGTTTTTTTTAGAATAGTTCTTTTTTCTTATCTGTGATTTGCCAGTTTGTTTATTATATGTCTTTGGCCTTTCTTGCATAAATTTCCTCCTTGTTTTATTTTGTCTTCTTTATTAAATAATTATAACATAAAATAAAAGACAAGAAACAAAGTTTCTTGTCTAAATAATCTTTTTACATGCAGCAATTGCTAATGCATGTGGTCCAATGTGACATGAAACACTTAATGATAACGGATCGCAAAAAATTATTGAATCATGATAGAGAGCTTCTAATTCTTGTTTTAATTCTAATCCTTGTTGACGGTCAAAAGTATAAGCTACACATAAATGAACATTTTTACCATGACCTTCAGGATCGATTCGTTCTTCAATGTCTTTTTTAATAGCATCAATCATGATCTTAGTTGCTTTTGACATTGTTCTACTTTTTGAAAAAGTATCTAATTTTTCGCCTTGGATTTGAAGAATTGGTTTGATTTTCATCATTCCACCTAAAATTGCTACAGCAGGTGTAATTCGCCCACCTTTACGAAGATACTCTAATGTATTTACAGTAATATAAATAGAAGCATTAAATTTATTAGCTTCAAGAATTTCTTTAATTTCTTCGGCTGATTTACCATTTTTAGCCATTTCAATAGCATCTAAAACATCCCATTTTTGAGTTACAGATATTCTTTGAGAATCAACTACTTGAACCTTACCGTCATATTCATTAGCTAACATGATTGCTGTTTGACAAGAACCGCTTAAGCCGCTAGACATTGGAATATGAACAATTTCATCATATTCTTGTAGTACTTCATCCCATAGTTTACTAACATCACCAACTAATGGCTGACTTGTAAATACTTCAGCACCATTCATCAGCTTTTCATAAAATTCATCTTGGGTTAAGTTGATATCTTCATAATATGTTTTGCCATCAATAGTAAAGGGCATTGGTAAAACTTTAATGCCTAATTTTTTACCTTCATCTTGGCTTATTCCAGAATTACTATCGGTAATAATTGCAACTTTACTCATAAAAAGCCTCCTATCTATAAACCATATTTTACTTAAAATCATAAAAAATGCAAACTATTTAATAGATTTATGATAATTAATAGACATATTATTGAATATGTCTATACTGTTCTATTTCTTGTAATACAGTTGTAACTTTGTTATACTACAATTAGAATCATAAAGAAAGGGGCTTTTTATGCAAATTGATCATAATAGTAATATTCCAATTTATGAACAGCTTTATCATCAATTATTAAAATATATTACAACTGGATTGTTACGCCCTGATGATAAGTTACCTTCTGTAAGAGAACTTTCATCATCATTACATATAAATCCTAATACTGTTGTTAAAGCATATCGTTTATTAGAAGAGCAGGGATTTATCCACTCTTTACCTGGTAAAGGGAGTTTTGTTAGTCGTAAGCAGACATTACAAACGGAGCTTTTTAAAAATCAGATTGATGAACTTATCAAGGAAATCGTCGTAAAAAGCAAATATGTTGATCTTTCTTTTGAACAATTATGTCAGCTTTTAGAGCGAGCATGGGAGGAATAGCAATGTTAGTTGTAAAAGAGTTATCGAAAAAAATTGGTCATAAACAAATTTTAAATAATATTAATTTAAATATACCTAAAGGTTCTATTTATGGCATTATTGGTGAAAATGGTGCTGGTAAGACTACTTTGATTCGTCACTTAGTAGGTGTTTATCAAGGTGATACTGGTTTTGTAGAATTAGATGGGATGCGTGTATATGAAAATCCAGAAGCTAAAGCTAGGATGGTATATATTCCTGATGAGTTTTTTGATGTCTTTGGAAGAAATATTAATGATATAAAAACTTTGTATCAAGGAATTTATCCTAATTTTGATGAAATTCGATATTTAACATTAATGAAGATGTTTAAGTATACAGGACGGGAAAATTTCAGTAAGTTTTCAAAAGGAATGAAAAAGCAAGTAATGTTTATTTTAGCACTATCTATTACTCCTGATTATTTGATTATGGATGAACCATTTGATGGTTTAGATCCTCACATTCGTAAAGTTATTTGGGATATATTGATAAAAGATGTTAGTGAACGTGAGATGACAATTTTTATTTCTTCACATCATTTAGATGAGTTAGATAGTATGTGTGATCATATTGCTTTAATAAGTAAAGGGAAAATAGTTTTTGGAGAATCATTGGAAAAATTAAAAGAAGGGTATCATAAATTACAGGTTGTTTTAGAAAATGGTGATGAAATGTATGCTTTGGAACAAGAATTAAATGTTTTGTCACATCAAATGATGGGAAGAGTTCACACATTGATCATAGTTGGAAATATTGAAAAAATTAATAAGACGGTCGCTAAATATCATCCAATTATTAGTGAAGTTTTACCTTTATCATTAGAAGATATCTTCTTGTATACTTTAGGAGGAAAGTATGATGAACTTAAGGAAGTCATGGGTTAATGTTTCATTATTAAAACTAATCATCAAAAACAATCTTTTCCCAGCTAAAATATCATTAATTATTTTTACCGCTGTTTATTTATTATCGCTGTTAGTGATCAACAGTGATTTTAATGTGATTTGTTTAATAGTTTTTGCTTTTAGTGCTGTAATCTTGACATTCATCTACCCTTGCTATTTACAAAGCTATCTGGTCGATAAAAATAAATCAGCATTGATTGTTTCATTACCATTAGATACTAAAACAGTCTGGCTAACAAATTATTTAGCAGGTTATTTAATAGCTTTAGTTACCTTATTATTAGAAGGAATAATGTTAGTTATAATGATGTTTGTTTTAAAACTTGATTATATTCCTAATAATCTTTATTTACGTTTTTTACTAACGATAATTATTTTATTATTTATTTACTATACTATTACCTTTTTAGTTTGTTGTATGTCTGGAAAAAGATTAGGGCAGGTTGCTTTTAGTATTATGTTTTATTGTATGCCGTTAATTTTAATTGCTGGTTTTACTTATATTAGCCCTAGATTAGTACCGATGACTATCGAAAGTGTTGATTCCTGGTATTATTTTATGATGATACCTTTAGCTGCAGGAATTGGTTTTATTCAAAATGGCAGCCATTACCTTTTAATACATTTTTTAACAGCTGTTTTGTTATTAATACTTAGTTATTATGTTTATAAACATCGTGAAAATGAATATGTTGGTGAACCGCTAGTATTCTTTAAAATTAGTATCTTTTTAAAAATGGGATTGATTATTGTTGGAACGATATTGTTTTTTTGTTTGATTCTAATAGCGACTAAATTTGATCTTAACTATGGAATATCTGGAATATTGATGATGTTTTTAATCTATATGATTATTGGTATTCTAGTATCTTTAATAGTAGAGGTTATTTTTAAAGGAAATCATATTTATCGTAATTTAGCGATCTATATCCCGGTTATTGCAATGGTATTTGGATTAAATTACTTGATTGTTAATGAAAGATATCTTAATTTTTATAAAAATGAAGAAAATCTTTTAGGCAGTATTAATAATATTTATCTTAGCGATTATAATTACTCATTGGAATTAGATACTGAAATGGTTAGAGACGTTCAAGATTATTTAAGTAAACATCGTAATAAGGTATATGTTGATGAGTATTTTGAAAAACAAAAAGAACGAATGTCTGTGCATATTTATAATGATAATGTAAGTTATGATATATTTGCTGATACTGATTTGATCGTTGATTTTTTTGAAAATGAAGGAAACAAGTATTTTGATGAGCTTTTTGAATATGATGATCTTGTGGATGAAAAATATGTATCAACGTATATAAATTTTGATGAATATCATGGGATAAATTTTTATTTTAATCAAGATGATATCAATAAATTAATGGCTTCTATCAATAATCAAAAAATTGTACCAAAAGATTTAATAGAAAAAGACTTTATTGAATTTTATGGTAGTCATGATAAGTGGATCATTCCATTAGATGATCAGCTTTTTGATATTATTAAGGATGAGGCATTTTTAAAACGTAGTATTTTTGTCGGTGAAGCTAATACATATTTATACGATTTGACATCAGAAATTGCTAGTACTAGTTATGCTCCACAGTTCCAAGCAGTTTTAGAAAATGTTGTTGGTGAAAAAATCAGTTTATATTATTTAAGTACAGAAACTGAATATGATTTTGGTTTAGAGGAATTTTCTGATACTCAGGTAATTTATAGTAGTTTATACAACGTTGTTACTCGAAGTGATGAAGAACACTCTATAGTTGTAAAATATACAGCAGAAAAAAATGGAGATACCTTTGCCGTAACTTCAATCGAGGCAGGTGAATTGGATGAATAACTTATATAAAAATGATTTGAAGCAATTAAAAAATGTCTTTATTATTTATAGTGGTTTTATTTTACTCGATTTGGTTTTATACTTTACTTCTTATCAAGACGATTTTCCAGTTACGATGTTAAAAGCAATAGTATTTATTGCTTCAATCATAGTTCCAGCTTTTAATTTACGTTATTTATTTGATTCAGGAAATTATTCACAGTATTTATCATTACCAATTACTAAAAAACAATCATTTATAAGAGCAATTAGACTATAAAATACAAGTGGCAATAAAAGAACGGTTAATCCACTAAGATATTTGATTATAAATGATTGTTTTTTAGTAATTGGTAATGATAAATACTGTGAATAATTTCCTGAATCAAATAAATAACGTAAATTAAAAGCTGGAACTATGATTGAAGC
>NZ_NFLA01000022.1:0-43716 GCF_002160675.1 Erysipelatoclostridium sp. An15 | reverse complement strand
TTATTCATATTTATTTAATATCACAGGTCCATCTTATCGAATCAAAGATAAATTAAATCCTAAAAAAACTGAGAACACTTAATTGCAACAAATTGGTCAAATTATCTTGACTTTTATATTTAGTGTGTCCGCTTGACAGGGACCAGATCAAACATTAAGAGTTTATTGTCTTATTGAAATCTAAAAAATATTATTTTTAAAATAACTTAGGAACAAAGATAATAAGTCCAATAACCACTGAAGCGATAGCGCTGATCAATACAGAACCAGCGGCAACATCTTTTGCGTATTTAGCGAGTTCATGATAGTTAGGAGAACAAAGGTCAACAACTGCTTCGATAGCGGTATTTACTAGTTCTAAAGAAATAACTAGAGCAAACAGTAAGATACAAATTAACCATTCTGTTGTTGATAGATGAAAAATAAAGCCACAGATAATAACTAAAATCATAACTGAAATATGAATTTTAATGTTTCTTTCTTTTTTGATACAGCTAATGATGCCAGAAATGGCATAGTTTAAACTTTTGTAAAATGGATCTTTATGCATAAAATTAGCTCCTTAATCATTTTTATTTTTAATAAAGATATTCAATATCGTGTTAGATTGATTAAAAGGTTAATAATATTATATAATATTGTTTTATTGCTTTCAATGAGCCGTATTGGTATAAAAAATATCTAAATGAGTATTTAGGCATTTTTGATAACTTTTTTATTATTAAATAATTTATTATAGATTAATCTAGTTATTGGTCCGGCTGCAAACAGATTCCATAGCAAAGCCATTGGGAAATTTTTTATTACAGTGCCCACCCAAATGGCTGGTAATAGGTATAATGAATTTTCAGCCAGGACAATATTAAAAATGATTGAAGCAACTAAAGACATAGTAGGACACATTATTAAAACTGTACAACATGAAGTAATTATACTTATAAAAAAAGGATTATCGCTTTCGGGTCTTACAATTTTTTTGGCTAAATATAAACCAATTGGATTTCCCCATAAATTAGAAATTATAAATACAATTATCATCATAAAACTGCTCTCTTTTAAAGCGTTTAAAAACACAGCGTTTGTCATATTACTAAAACTACCTGGTATTAAATTATAACCGGCATTAATGGCGTTGTTATATACCTCCATTCCATAAGTCATCGTAATTGACATTAAAATCCCAAAGATAAGCTTTTGTCCTTTTGTTTTTGGCATTACATAATCTCCTTTCGACAATAAAATTAGAAAAAGGCGTTAATCTTTGAATTTAATTTCATAGACTACGCCTTTTCGACTTATTTCTATTTAAAAGATTATTGCCAATTTCTAGCTAGATTTTATCAAAATCAATTTTTGTTGTCAAAATAAAAATAGCAGATAACTTTATTTCTTGATATAAAAAAAGATTTAACTAACTTGGTTAATAGCTAAATCTTTTCTTGATTAATAATTATAAAATTCCTAATAATGCTTGCATTGAAAGACAAACAGCGGTAATAGAAACCCAACAGCAAAATCCCATGAAAATTGGTTTAGCACCACTTTTGATTAGTTTAACGATATTAGTATTTAATCCAATGGCGGCCATTGCCATGATAATAAAGAATTTACTTAATTCTTTTAATGGAGCAGTAACTGTTCCTGGTAGATTAAATACAGTTGTAATGACTGATGCTAATACGAAAAATAAGATAAAAAACGGGAATATTTTTTTGATATCAAATGTGCTTTCACTTTTATCAGCGTCACGAGTTCTTTTTATTGCTAATACTAAAGTAATTGGGATAATTGCTAATGTTCTTGTAAGTTTTACGATTGTCGCTTGATCTAATGTATTGCTGCCATGAATACCATCCCAAGCAGCAGCAGTAGCTGTTACTGATGAAGTATCATTAACAGCACTTCCAGCGAAAATTCCAAATCCTTCGTTAGATAAACCTAATATCCCACCTAATGTTGGGAAAATTAAAGCTGCTAAAATGTTAAATAAGAAAATAACTGAAATTGACTGAGCAATTTCTTCATCATCGGCTTCGATGACTGGTGCAGTTGCTGCAATCGCTGAACCACCACAAATAGAAGAACCAACACCAATCAATGTTGAGATCTTTGATGGCATTTTTAAGACTTTACATAAAACGTATGCTACAACAAGAGAAGTTGTAATTGTTGATAAAATTATTGGCAGTGAAGAGCTACCAGTTTTGACTATATCACCTAAATTCATTCCAAACCCTAATAAAATTACTGCATATTGCAGTATTTTTTTAGATGTGAAAGTAATACCGCTTTGAACTTTACTTTTATCTTTAATGGCAAATGTAATGATCATTCCCATTAAAATTGCAAATACTGGTCCACCAACTAACGGGAATTGTTTTCCTAAAAAGTAAGCGGGTAAGGCTATTGTTAGACATAAAAGTACCCCTAACGTGTTGTTTTTTATTTTTGACATAATGTTCCTCCCTTTGACAGCGTTATTATAGCTAAAAAATATAATAAAATAAAATTATAATTATTTATTTAACGATAAAAATATGTTATAGTTAATATCGGGTGATTGGAATGCTTGATTTTCGTATTGATACTTTTTTAGCTGTCTGTAAATTTATGAATTTTACTAAAGCTAGTCAATATTTAAATATTACACAGCCTGCTGTTTCTGGACACATCCGATATTTAGAAGAATATTATCAAGTTAAACTGTTTGTTTATTCGGGTAAAAAAATGTATCTAACTAAAGAGGGCAAGATTTTACTTGAAGTTGCTACAACATTAAAACATGATGATATTTTTTTAAAAAACAAGTTAAAAAATCGTTCTAATAAACAAGAATTGATTTTTGGATCAACTTTATCAGTTGGTGAATATATCATGCCTAAAATTATCAATAGCTTGTTACAAGAAAATTGTAATCTGGCTATTAAAATGCAAGTAGCTAATACTAGTGAACTTTTAAAAGGTATTAATGAAGGAAATTTAGATTTTGCAATAGTTGAAGGTTATTTTAATAAAAATGAATATGATTATCGGACTTTTTGCCATGAAAATTATATTTGTGTTGGTCCGAGTAATTTAAAGATTGATTCAGTAGTGGATATAAATGAGTTGTTTAAATACAATCTAATTATTCGAGAAACCGGTTCAGGATCACGTGAAATTATTGAGCGCTGGCTAAAAGAGAGAAATATGAATTTACGAGATTTTGAAAATATAATTGAAATTGGTAATATTAATATGATCAAACATCTTGTTGCTAATTTACAAGGAGTTACTTTTATTTATCAAATGGCGGTAATCGATGAATTTAAGCAAGGCAAATTAAAAGAAATAAAAATTAATGATATGCAAATTAGTCATGAGATTAATTTTATTTGGCGTAAAAATAGTGTTTTTAGTGAATACTACCAGCAATTATTTGCACTATTTCAATTGCAAAATACTAAAGTATTGCTATAATAGATGAATAAAAGGAGTGATGAACATGCCTTTAACTGATGATGATTTTTTAAAGGATAGTAAACTAGAGCTTTATAATGAAGTGATTGAAAGTTTACAAGAGCAAGAAGAAAAAGTAGAAGAGATTGACTATCAGTTAGATTTATCAGAAGATGATGAATAAATTTTACATGACAAGGAGAAAAAATGATCGAAGAATATATTGCTAATAATCAGTTTCAAGATGCCTTAGATTTGTTAAATGATATGAGCGATGAAACAACACGTTATCAGCGTTTGGTTTGCCTATATGGTTTAGGTGAATATCAACAGGCTAAAGCAGAGGGAATGTTAGCTAAAGCTAAAGCAACAAATACTTATTATGATGTTGTTAGCATCTATGTTGCAACATTAAAAGAACTAGAAGAGTATGAAGATGCTATTAATATTATGATCGAAGAATTATCTATGCCTTACATTCCTTTTGAATATGAAACTGTATTTAATGCTGCTTATGATGAATTGTTGTTAGCTAAGCACGAGGCTAATGAAGGAATGGAACGATATAATCGTGCTTTTAGTATTGAAGATATGGAGAATATCTTATCTCGAGATCAAATTAATGAAGATTTACTTTATATGGCAATTGAACAGATGGAAGGAATGAATATTCGTCGTTTAATGCCGGTAATTCGTAATTTTTTAAAAAATGAACAGAAACCAGCATTTGCTAAAAGTTTATTGATAGAATTAATGATTGATCAAGAAATTGATGAAGATCTAGAATTAGTAAAAAATGGTATCAACTATGATAATAATCCTAGTTTTGCCCCATTGGTATTAAACCAGGAGGTTGGTGAAGGAATTTTAAAATTACTATCAGAAGCGATAGAAGATGAAAATCCTTCATTGTTTGCTTTATGTGAACAGTTTTTAAGTTATTATTTATATTTAGTTTATCCTAAATATATTGATGACTATGATTATCGACCAATAGCGGGGGCTATTCATTATCATTTAGCTTCAATGCAATATATCGATATCGAAATGGAAGATATTGAATTTTTATATAATTGTGACAAAGAGGATGTCTTAGAAAAGCTAAATGAAATTAAAGAAATAGAGTATTAATGAAAAAAATTGAGTGATTAATTGTTCAAATAAGTTGAATTAATGATATTGTTAGTATATAATACGTGATGAAACTAAAGAAGGAGAATAGTATGAAAATCAGTAATAAAAAATTAGAAAAAGCAATTGTTGAATTAACAGTAGCGTTTGAAAGTGATGAATGGAAATCAACTCAAGATAAAGCGCTTAATAAATTAGCTAAAAGTGTAAAAATTGACGGATTTAGACCAGGAAAAGCTCCTGTTGCGTTGATTAAATCAAGAATATCAAAAGCTAGTATTTTACAAGAAGCTTCTGATATGATTTTACAAGATAAATTTGTTCAAATTTTAACTGATGCTCAAGTTGAACCAGTGGCTCAACCAACTTTATCTGTTAATAAAATTAGTGAAGATGAATTAGAAGTAGTTATCAATGTACCTGTTAAACCTGAAGTAGAATTAGGAGAATATAAAGGTTTAGAAGTTAAAAAAGGTCGTGTAGCTGTAACTAAAAAAGAAATTGAAGAACAATTATCTAACTATCAAAGTCAATTTGCAGAATTGTCAGTTAAAGAAGATGGAAAAGTTGCTAAAGGTGATACTGCAGTAATTGATTATGAAGGATTTATTGATGGTGAAGCTTTTGATGGTGGAAAAGGTGAAAACTATCCATTAGAAATCGGAAGCGGTTCTTTCATTCCAGGATTTGAAGATCAATTAATTGGAATGACAACTGATAATGAACAAGAAATTAAAGTAACTTTCCCAGAAGATTATGGAGCACCTAATTTAGCTGGTAAAGAAGCTACATTTAAAGTAACTGTTCATGAAATCAAAGAAAAACATTTACCAGAAATCGATGATGAATTAGCAAAAGATGTTAACATCGATGGTGTAGAAACTTTAGAACAATTAAAAGCACATATTAAATCACAAATTAAAGCTCGTAAAGAAAATGAATCTGAAAACAAATTCATGGATGACATTTATAAAGCTTTAATTGCTTCATCTAAAGTTGAAGATAGTGATGCTTTATTAAAACAAGAACAAGATATGATGTTACAAGAAATTGAACAAAATTTACAAAGACAAGGTTTAAACTTCGAAGTTTATGAACAATTCACTGGAAAATCTAAAGAAGATGTTTTAGAAGATATTAAACCTCAAGCAGAAGAAAGAGTTAAATTAAATTTAATTTTAGAAGCAATTATTAAAGAAGAAGAATTAGCTGTAACTGATGAAGAACGTGAAGCTGAATTACAAAAAATTGCTGATATGTATCAAAGAGAATTAGATGATGTTAAGAAAATTTTCGAAGGAAATATGAGCCATGTTGAAAATGATATCTTAACTCGTAAAGCTATTGATTTAGTAAAAGACAATTTAAAGAAATAAAAAGACGCTCATAACATGCGTCTTTTTAGTAAAATTAGAAAATAGGAGGGAAAAAAATGGAAGAACAAACTGTATTAACATTGCCAGTAGTTTGTACTCGGGGTATGGTTGTATTCCCAGAAAACCATCTAACATTAGATGTTGGACGCCCAGTAAGTTTAAAAGCACTTCAATTAAGTACTAATGAGCATGACAACAATATCATTTTTGTTTCGCAAATTAATCCTTTAGAGGATAATCCTTCTTTTGATGATGTGTACCATATTGGTACTCTTTGTAAAATTGAACGTAAAGTAAGACGTGATAGCTCTGGAACAATTAAATTAACTGTTCGCGGTGCTAAAAGAGTTGAGCTTACAAATTTTGAATTACATCAAGGTAGCCTTTATTCAACTGTAAAAATCATTGAAGATGAATTTGGTGATCGTAATGAAGAGGTTGCCTTAGTGCGTAAAGCAACTTCATATTTTGAACAAGCTAAACGCTCTATGCCAAATATGCCTTTAGATTCAATTAATCGATTAACAAGTGGTGTTTCTGCAAGTGTTTTAGCAGATACAATTGCGCAATATTTACCAATTGATTTGAAGCAAAAACAAAAAATCTTAGAAACATTTAATATTAATGAAAGATTATTACAAGTTATTAGTTCAATTGAATCAGAAAAAGTTATTGGTGAAATTGAAGAAACAATTAATCGTAAAGTACGTGAAAGTATTGATGAAAACCAACGTGAATACTATTTACGTGAAAAATTAAGAGCGATTAAAGAAGAATTAGGGGACAGTGTTCCTAAAGAAGACGACGCTGAAACAATTCGTGAAGAATTAAATAACAATCCTTATCCTCAACATGTTAAGGATAAAATCGAAGAAGAGTTACGTCGTTTTGAAACAATGCCTGCAGCTTCATCAGAAGCTAACGTTGTTAGAACATATATTGACTGGATGATGAAAACTCCTTGGTATCAAGAAACTAAAGATGTTGAAGATATCCAGGCAATTGAAGATGTTTTAAATGAAGATCATTATGGTCTAGAAAAAGTTAAAGAAAGAATTGTTGAATACTTAGCAGTTAAACAAATGACTAAGTCTTTAAAAGCACCAATTATTTGTTTAGCTGGTCCACCAGGTGTTGGTAAAACTTCAATTGCTAAAAGTATTGCTCGTGCCTTAGATCGTAAATTTATTAAAGCTTCATTAGGTGGAGTTCGTGATGAAGCTGAAGTACGTGGTCATCGTCGAACTTATTTAGGATCAATGCCAGGTAGAATCATTCAAGGAATGAAAAAAGCCGGTGTTGTTAATCCAGTATTTTTATTAGATGAAATTGACAAAATGTCAAGTGACTACAAAGGTGATCCTACTAGTGCAATGCTAGAAGTATTAGATCCTGAACAAAACAGTTTATTTTCTGATAACTATTTAGAAGAACCATATGATTTATCAAAAGTATTGTTCATTGCTACAGCAAATGATTTAGGTAATATTCCTGGTCCATTACGTGATCGTTTGGAAATTATTGAATTATCATCATACACTGAACAAGAAAAACAAATGATTGCAAAAAATCACTTAGTTAAAAAACAATTAAAAGCACATGGTTTAAATGAATCACAATTAGTTTTTGAAGATGATGCATTAATGTATATTATTCGTCACTATACTCGTGAAGCTGGTGTGCGTGATTTAGAAAGATTAATTGCAAAAATTTGTCGTAAAGCAGTATTAACAGTTTTAAAAGAGAAAAAAGAAACTTTAGTAGTAACTGTTGATAATTTAGAAGAATTATTAGGAAAAGCACCATTTGAACATACTAAAAAATTAGATCATAGCCAAGTAGGAGTTGTTACTGGTTTAGCTTATACTCAATTTGGTGGTGATATTTTACCAATCGAAGTTAATCATTTCCAAGGTTCTGGTAAGTTTATTATTACAGGACAACTTGGTGATGTCATGAAAGAATCAGCATCAATTGCTTTAGACTATATGAAAGCTAATAAAGAAAAATATGGTCTTGAGAATATTGCTTTTGATAAAGAAGATATTCATATTCATGTTCCTGAAGGAGCAGTTAAAAAAGATGGACCAAGTGCTGGGGTAACTTTAACAACAGCTATTTATTCAGCATTTAAAGATAAACCGGTTCGTAACGATGTTGCTATGACAGGTGAAATTACTTTACGTGGTAATGTCTTACCAATTGGTGGTTTAAAAGAAAAATCAATTTCAGCACATCGTTCAGGAATTAAAACAATTATCATTCCTAAAGATAATGCTAAGGATATTGATGATATTCCAAAATCAGTACAAGATGATCTAGAAATTATTTTAGCTGATCATATTGATACAGTTTTGGATCATGCACTTGTAAAATAAGGGTTAAAAAATTAACCCTTTTTTTCTTGACTATGTTACAATAAAAGAGGTGATAAAAATGGTAAAAATTAAAAAAGCACAATATGTTTTATCGGCAGCCTGGAAAAGTCAATGGCCTCAAGAAAGCTATCCAGAAATGTGTTTAGCGGGACGTAGTAATGTTGGTAAAAGCAGTTTTATTAATACGATGTTGAATCGTAATGGATTAGCTAAGGTTTCTAGTACCCCTGGTAAAACTAGAACTTTGAATTTTTATAATGTAAATGATGCATTATATTTTGTAGACGTTCCTGGATATGGTTATGCTAAAGTTAATGATAATATGACTAAACAGTTTGGTAAAACAATGGATGAGTATATTAGTGATCGTAATACTTTGAAAGGTTTTATTTTATTAGTTGATTATCGTCATAAACCAACTAAAGACGATGTTATGATGTATGAGTTTGTTAAACATCATAATGTGCCAGTGATGGTTGTTGCTACCAAAGAAGATAAGTTAAAGCGTAATGATTTAAAGAAAAATGAAAAGATTATTAAAGAAACATTAGGATTACATCCTGAAGATAAATTTGTTCGTTTTTCTAGTTTAAAGAAAAAAGGTATCGAAGAAGCCTGGCAATTTATTTATCAGCTATGTGATATTGATTTTGAATAGACCTATATAGGTCTTTTTTATTTGTTTTGATAAATATCTTATTTCATATTTTAGTGTTTTTTGCATATAGTTTCTATGGGAGGTAAATATGCAAAAGATATTTTTTGAAAAGCTGATTGATTTGAATCATCAACTAAATGAATTAGTATCATTATCGGTTGATGAATCTATTAATTATAAGATTGAAAGCGTTGGTGTTAGAGCAATTGGTAGTTTGATTGTTAATGGGGAGTATAATGAAAGTCAAAAGTTTAATGAAAATATTGATTTAGATATTTTGGCTACTTTTGATAAGATTGTTGATCAAAGAGATTTTAATATTAAAGTAGAAGATTTTGATTATCAGATTGTTGATGGAAACATAAAGATTAAAATTGAAGTTGGTATTCATGGAGTTATTGATGGCGAAGATCGGTTTGTCAAAGATGAAAATATTCCAGAAGTTAACGATGATCCAATCAAAGAAATTGAAAGTTTGATACGTGATAGTGATTTTGAATCTCAGGAAAAAGAAGTTGTTGAGGAAGCTGCAGGTAATCAAGAGCCGGAATTAGAGTTAACTAAAGAAGTCTATGAACCGGCAGTTATGCCAAATAAAGAGGATACTGTAAGTAATAATGCTAGTAAAACTACTGAAATTACGCCAAAAGAAAAGATGGTTGTTAATGAAATAAATGAGCAATTACAAGAAAAAGTATATCCAAGTAAATCACGGCCGATTTTTCAAGATAGTGAAGAAAGTGCTGGTACTTATTATTTATATATTGTAAAAGATAATGATAGTTATAGCAGCGTAGCAAAAAGATATGATATTGATGAAAAAATTATTCGTGATTATAACCAGGATAAGGTCTTAGAAGCTGGCAATGTTTTAATTATTCCATATGTTCCATGAACGAAATAATAAAAAATTCTTATTCGTTACATGTTATCGGTTATATTAAAGTAACAAAAAAAGTATTTAAGGTAAAATGTCAGGAAGGTTTTTTTAGCTTAAAATTTGTTGATGATACTAGTTTAACAGTAGTAATTGATCATATTGAAAGTTTGCATTTAAAGTGTTTTGTACCAATTATTCGTAATTGTAATAAACAGATTTTAACTAATTATCAGGATAAAAAGTTTTATATGTGTCCATGGTTGAATGATGATAATGTAATTATAAAAGAGTTGAAATTAAAGTTTTATTATGAGTGTTTGTCTTATTTGCATGCAACAACATTTTTTAATTATAGTGTTGCTAAGAACTATTTTAAATGTCAGATTGAAGAGATTAATGGTATAATTCATGAAAGAATGGTTTATTATAATGAAATCATGAATAATTTTGAAGTATTAGCTTATCGTAGTCCTACTGGCTGGATGTTTGTTTTGAATTATCATCGAATTGAATGGTGTTTGAATAAAGCTAAGGAATTATTACAAGAATATGAAAATTATGTTTGTAATTTAGATACAATAAGATTATGTTTGACATATAATAATTTTAGTTATAGTCATATTTTAATGAAAGAAAATTGTTTAATTTCAATTGATCAAATAAAGATTAATTTATGTATCTATGATATTTATAATATGTATCAAAAAATACCGGAATTAATTTTTGATTTTGATGTAATATTAGATAGTTATTTTTGTAAGATCAAATTATTAAAAGAAGAACGATTGTTGTTGCAATGTTTGTTGCATGTAATTCCAATTATTGAATTAGGAAATGATGAGGTAAATAATATTATTTTAATGTCACGGTTATTATATTATCTAGATTCAATTTCTTCTTTAAATAAAAAGCTTTCAATTGACTAGAACAAATGAATTTGTTAGAATGTATCTATAGCGATGATTAGGAGGAGTAAATCCGGAAGCTTTATAGAGAATCTCAGTCAGGTGGAAATGAGACAAGATAATGGATTGAAGGTAGCCTAGGAGCATGTTTATTGAACTTAAGTAGATAGACACGTATAACTGCGTTAAAGTTTCGAGGCATATTAGTATATATGCAAAGTAAGGTGGTACCACGAGCATTCGTCCTTATGACGATGCTTTTTTATTTTAAGGAGGAAATTATGGAGTATTCAATTATTTGGCTGTTATTTTTTATTGGTTGTGCATTTATCTTTTTTTCTTATGGGAAAAAAATGCGTAAATATCAAAAAATACGTAAAGAACAACAACTTCAATTTGAAAATAACCGAGAAAAATATCGTCACTTTACAAGTGAATTATTTGATGAAACACCTGATGAAGAAATGACACATGCAGTATTGTTTCATATTATGGGTAAAGAAGATAAAATCTATGAAGGTGATGAAATCGGTAGTTTAATCGATATTTTAACACATAGTGAATTGCTTATTTATACAATTTATCAAGTTGAACTATCGCTTGAAGGTGGTCGCGGATCATTACATACATTTTTTATCAAAGAACCATATTGTACATATCGTCCATATGTTAAAGAAGCATTCGAAGCAGTTGATTGCCATGAAATTGCTGAATTAATGGTAGCGGCTGATAAATTAGCAACAGCAATTGAAAATGATGAAGAAATTGATATTGATGATGGTAGTGATTATGGAAATTATAATTTCTCTGATTTTACAAACGCACTAGCATCAGCATTAAAAACATCTGGAATTTTATTAAAAGCTGCTAAATTTATTCGTGAACACAAAGATGAATTTATTGATGCAGAAGATAAGGAGGAAAATGATGAGTAAACAACTTGAACCTAAATATAATCATCATAAAGTAGAAGCTGGAAAATATCGTCACTGGCTTGATAAAAAATATTTTGAAGCTGGTGATGTTAATAAAAAACCTTATTCAATAGTTATTCCACCACCAAATGTAACTGGGAAATTACACTTAGGACATGCTTGGGATACAACTTTACAAGATATGATTATTCGCTATAAAAGAATGCAAGGCTATGATGCTTTATGGCTTCCAGGAATGGATCATGCTGGAATTGCCACTCAAGCTAAAGTAGAAGCTAGAATGCGTGAAGATGGTATTTCTCGTTATGATTTAGGACGTCAAGGTTTCTTAGATAAAGCCTGGTCTTGGAAAGAAGAATATGCTTCAATCATTCGTAGTCAATGGGAAAAACTTGGTTTATCTTTGGATTATTCAAAAGAACGTTTTACTTTAGATGAAGGATTAAGCGAAGCAGTAAAAGAAGTCTTCGTTAAATTATACAACGAGGGATTAATTTATCAAGGTGAACGAATTATTAACTGGGATCCAGTTCAAAGAACAGCATTAAGTAATATTGAAGTTATTCATAAAGAAATTGAAGGACATATGTATTACTTTAAATATCAAATTGTTGATAGTGATGAACAATTAGTAATTGCTACTACTCGTCCAGAAACAATGTTTGCCGATCAAGCAATCTTTGTTCATCCAGATGATGAACGTTACACTCATTTAGTAGGTAAAAAAGCTATCAACCCAGCTAATGGTGAAGCTTTACCTATTATGGCTGATAGTTATATTGACATGTCTTTTGGTACAGCGGTTATGAAATGTACACCAGCTCATGATCCAAATGACTTTGCCCTTGCTAAAAAATATAATCTAGCAATGCCAATTTGTATGAATGATGATGGAACAATGAATGAGCTAGCTCATAAATATCAAGGAATGGACCGCTTTGAATGTCGTAAAGCTTTAGTAGCTGATTTTGAAAAAGCTGGTGTTGTTGATCATATTGAAAAACATTTACATCAAGTAGGACATTCTGAAAGAAGTAATGCTATTGTTGAACCATATTTATCAAAACAATGGTTTGTTAAAATGAAACCATTAGCTAAAGCAGCTTTAGAAAATCAATTAAAAGATTCTAAAGTAAAATTTGTTCCTGAACGTTTTGAAAAAACATTTACACAATGGATGGAAAATATTGAAGACTGGTGTATTTCACGTCAGTTATGGTGGGGGCATCGGGTACCAGCCTGGTATCATAAAGAAACTGGCGAAGTATATGTAGGTAAAACTGCTCCAGAAGACATTGAAAACTGGAAACAAGATGAAGATGTTTTGGATACTTGGTTTTCAAGTGCACTATGGCCTTTTTCAACTTTAGGATGGCCAAATGAAGATAGCGAGTTATTTAAACGTTATTTCCCAACTAACACTTTAGTTACTGGTTATGATATTATTTTCTTCTGGGTAAGTAGAATGATTTTCCAATCATTACACTTTACAAAACAACGCCCATTTGAACATGTTTTGATCCATGGTTTAATTCGTGATGAACAAGGTCGTAAGATGTCTAAGTCTTTAGGTAATGGTGTTGATCCAATGGATGTAATTGAAGAATACGGTGCTGACACATTACGTTTCTTCTTAACAACTAATTCTGCTCCAGGTATGGATTTACGTTATAGTCCTGAAAAACTGGAAGCGGCTTGGAATTTCATAAATAAAATATGGAATAGTGCTCGTTTTGTTTTAATGAATATTGATGATGATATGAAATACGAGGACTTATCATTTGATAATTTAAACTTATGTGATAAATGGATCTTGAATCGTTTAAATGAAGTTATCAAAGAAGTTGATACTAACATGGATAAATTTGAATTTGTTAATGTTGGTAATGAGTTATATAAATTTGTATGGGATGATTTCTGTTCATGGTATATTGAATTAACTAAAGTACATTTAAATAGTGAAAATGAAACTGAAAAACAAGCTAGCTTAAATACTTTAGTTTATGTATTAAATGCTATTGTTAAAATGTTACATCCATTTATGCCATTTGTAACTGAAGAAATCTTCCAAACTATGCCTCATTTAGAAGAATCTATTTGTATTGCTTCTTGGCCAGAAGTAAATGAAGATTTTAGTGATGCAACTATTAACGATCAGTTTGCATATTTAATTGATATTGTTAAAGGCATTCGTGAAATCAGAAGCCAATATACAATTAAAAATGCTCGTGAAATCGCATATATTATTGAAACAAAAGATAGCCAAATTGAACAATTGATGGATCAATGTTTACCATATATTAAAAAATTATGTAATGCAATCTGTTCTGGTTATAATCTTGAAGCTAATGGTGAAGTTGCTAATATTACAATCAAAGGTGGAAATAGTTTATTAGTTGAATTAGGTGATTATATTGATAAAGAAGCTGAAAAAGAAAAATTACTTGTTCAATTAAAGAAACTTGAAGGTGAAATTAAACGCTGCCAAGGAATGTTAGCTAATGAAAAATTTGTTTCAAAAGCACCAAAAGAAAAAGTTGAGTTAGAACGAAATAAATTAGTTGATTATCAATCAAAATATGATGCAGTAAAAAAACAATTAGAACAAATGTAGATTAAAAGCGGTAGTTACTATTTTAGTAACTATCGCTTTTTTACATAATTCATTTTTTTAAAGAAAAAATGAAGGGTATAGGAGTATATATTAATAAAGGTTTAGTGGAAGGTGTGGCCTTTAAATTAGAAACAGGAGGAAAGGACTAATGAATGAATTACAACAAGATTTACAAATGGAAGTAAATGGCGGTGGCGTTGCCGGAATTATTTTCTTTGTCGTGATTGGAACAGCAGTTTATAAGATGTATAAATCAAGTGCCGGAAGAATTTCGATTCCTAGAATCATTTCAATTGAGTGGCGCTAAATGAAAGAATTAACAACTAAACAACAACGTCAAATTAGTGGTGGTTCGTCACTTGTATATGTTGTTACATCGATAATTATTGCTGCTGGTACAGGTTTATTTAGAGTTATGAGAAGTCACTTTTTTGCACGACGCTAATTTAATTTAAAGTATATTTACTTTTTGCCAGCATATATTTAACTTGGAGGGGTGAAGATGAAGATTATTCGAGTTACAGCTGTGCTGGCAATTTTATTATCATTATGCTTTGCGGGGATATATTTAAAATTTTTTTCAACAATAAATAGTCATATTGATGCTTACATAGTTCAAGTTGGAATTTATAAGCAGGAAGAAAATGCTAATGAAATGGTTGCTAAATTGACCCAGTTGCAAAAACCAAATTACAAGTATCAAAAAGATAATAATTATATAATAATTACAGGCGTATTTTTAACTGAGGAGGAAGCAAAAAATATGGGTAATGATATTAGTGCTAATGGTATTACTTGTGTTATTAAACAAGAAAAATTTACATCTGATTTTAAAGAAAAAATAGAGCAACAGGATTACGAAGCAATTATTAAAGAATTAGGTTCATGAAACTTAGCAATTATCCTTTAGAAGAAAGGCCTCGTGAAAAAGCATTTTATCATGGTATTGAAACTTTATCGAATGTTGAATTATTAGCATTAGTTTTAAGAACAGGTAATAAACAAGAATCAGTTATTGAATTAGCCCAGCGGCTTATTAATGAAATAGGCGGATTTGCTTATTTAAAAGATGTTAATTATAATTTGCTTACACAAATTAAAGGTATTAAACAAGCAAAAGCAATTGAGGTTTTAGCGATCGTAGAACTTGCAAAACGACTACAAAAACAACCCGCTAATTTTGCAGTTATTAAAGAACCATTAGATGGCTATGAGTATGTAAAAAATAAACTGATGTTTGAACAACAGGAAAAAGTATTAGTTTTATGTTTGAATTCACGTTTAGAAGTAATTAAGGAAAAGACCGTTTTTATTGGTTCTAATAATATTTCAATTATTAGTAGTCGGGAATTGTTTAAAGAAGCTTTAATATGTGGAAGTAGTCGAATTGTAATTATCCACAATCATCCATCTGGCAATCCAGAACCATCAGTTGAAGATATTGAAGCTACTAAAAAAATTTTTAGTATTGCAAAAAAATTAGATATTGAAGTAGTGGATCATTTAATTATTGGTCGAAATAAATTTTATAGTTTTCAAATAAATAAAGTTATAGAAGTTTAAAGTTAATTGATTATTTCTAATTAATGCCTTATAATGTTATAAATGTGAGGTGATATTTTGAATAATCGTAAAAAACAAAAAAACAAACGAATCATTTTTATTATTACAGTATCAATAATTGTGTTTTCTACTATTTCGTTGGTTATTTCAAGATCTCAAGGTGCTTTTGAGCGAATGATAAGTGATTCGATTGCTGCAGTTGAATATTATGTAATAAAAAAACCGATTGAGTTTGTAACAGATATATTTAATGAGTATAATGAGTTGAAAAATGTTTATGAAGAAAATAGAATTTTAAAAGCTAGATTATCAGCTTATGCAAGTGTTGAAGTTAATACTGATGTTTTATCTAATGAAATCGAAGAATTAAAAGAAATGTTGAATATTGAACATTTACCGACAGAATACAATATTAAAACAACTTCTATTATTCGAGAAAGTAATAGCTGGAATAATGAAATTACTATTGATTTAGGTAGTATGGCTGATGTTGAAGAAGATATGGTTGTAATTTCTTCTAAAGGGATGATTGGAAAAGTAATTTCAGTTACTGAAGTAACTGCTAGAGTTCAATTATTAACAGCTGAAAATCCTAATTCATCTTTACCGGTACAGATTATGAATGGTCAAGAAAATGTTTATGGTTTGTTGAATGGTTATGATGTAGAAAATGAGTGTTTTAATGTAACTTTATTTAGTGATGTTGATAAATTTGAAGATAATGCTCAAGTAATTACATCTGGTCTTGGTGGTAAAGCACCTAAAGGAATTTATATTGGAACAGTTACTGGTTCGAGTGTATCTGAAGATGGAACTTCAACAACAGTTCAAGTTAAACCAGCTGCTGATTTTAATGATCTATCGTATGTTGCAGTAGTATTTAGGAGCGATAGTAATGAATAAACAGTTATATCGTTATTATTTAGTAATGGCAATCAGTTTTGTAATAGATAGTGTTATTAGTTATTATTTACCTTTTAATTTTGATAAATTAGGGATAACGATTATTCCATGTATTGGAATTATGATTTTTACTTTATTAAATAATACTATTTCTGATGAACATCGCTATATTTTTGCAACGGTTACCGGATTATATTATGCAGTTGTTTATGCTAATAGTTTATTAATATATGTTTTACTTTATTGTTTATATGCATTTTTTGGTAAAAAATATACTAAATTAGCTGCTTATACTTTATTAGAAATGTTTATCGCTGTAATTGTGACAATAATCGTCCAGGAGTGCGTGATATACTGGTTGATGTGGATAACTAATGTGACGCAATTATCAGTAGTGACATTCATTACCAATCGTTTATTGCCAACAGTAGGAGTTAATTTATTATTGATTGCGCCAGTTTATTTTATCCATAAGAAATTAGGATTCGAGGGTAAAGTCAATGCATATCAAAGTAAAAGGAGTTAATAATCATCTAGTTTTTGTTTTTGATGATAGTCAGGAATTTAATACTTTATTAAATGAATTAGAAAGTCTTTTGGAGTCACCACTTTTAAAAAGTGATGGCTATTATCCAAAGGCTTTTTTTGATTTTAAAAGTCGAATTTTAACGGTTCATGAGTTATTGAGGTTACTGACATTATTATTTGAAAAACAGGTTTTATTATTTGATGGAATTAATATGGCTAAAGTAGAAAAGAAAAATAAGATACGGGTTCTTAACAAGACAGTTCATGCCGGTGAAGTACTAGAATTAGACCAGGATACTTTAATTATTGGTCAAATTAATCCCGGAGCCATTGTTCGTTTTAAAGGAAAATTGTATGTTATGGGCCGTGTTAGTGGATTAGTAGAGGGCTTGAATGCTAAATCAAAGATTAGTGGCCAGTATTTTAAAGATGCACACATTAGAATAAATGGAGTATCCCGACATAATTATACAAGTTATGAATTAACGATGCTTTATTATAAAGATAGTCAAATATTCTTAGATAAGGGGGATATGATTTATGTCTAGAGTTATTGTGGTTACTTCAGGTAAAGGTGGTGTTGGTAAAAGCAGTATTAGTGTTAATCTGGCTAGTGCATTAGCTTTTTCAAAATTTAAAGTCTGTTTGATTGATGGTGATTTTGGTTTGAAAAATCTTGATGTGATGATGGGTTTAGAAAATCGTGTTGTATATGATTTAAATGATGTTGTTGAAGGTCGCTGTACTATTGAACAGGTTTTAGTTAAAGATAAAAGAATTGATGGTTTAAGTTTGTTACCATCTTGTAAATCATTATCATTTGAAGATTTAGATACTAAAATAATGAATGCTTTGATTGAAAGATTAAATAAGGATTATGATTTTATAATTGTTGATAGTCCAGCTGGGGTTGAAAAAGGTTTTGAGTATTCGGCTTCATTAGCTAGTGAGGCAATTGTTGTTGTTAATCTTGATGTATCTTCATTGCGTGATGCTGATCGGGTAGTTGGTTTATTGATGAAAAAAGGTATTAATACAATCAATATGATTATCAATAAAGTCAATTTAGATGATATTGAAAGTGCTCGTTCACTAACTATTGATGATGCTAAAGAGATTTTATCATTACCGCTACTTGGAATTGTCTATGAAAGTCATGATATGATTGAGGCTAATAATCGTGGGGTACCAATCTTTTTAAATAGTCAGCATTTATTACATATTTGTTTTACTAATATTTCTAAGCGACTATTAGGTCAACAGGTACCATATGCAAAATATAAAAAGAAAAGTTTATTACGTCGCTTTTTTTATTCATAATAGTGAATTTTAAGCTGTTTTATTTCATATACTTTATTAGGTGATGTAATGGACGATTTAGATGAAGTGCGAAAACGAATACAAAAAAGGCGTGGCGTCAAGAAACCATTAAATGATGATAATTTTAAATGTTTTTATAATTTTATGGTTAAATTTATGGTTGTAATTGTTGTTGCTTTAGTATCGTTATCATATGTTAAATTAAACCCTAATAGCAGCATAAAAGAAATGGTTTTAAATGATGCTAATTATAAAGCAGTTACTAGCTGGATTTCGGATACTTTATTTTCTTTTTTGCCAGATGAAGATGTTTCTGTTTCAAGTGCAGTAACTTATCAAAATATTAGTGGTGATTATTTTAAAAATAATAGTAATGAGGTATTAAGTATAACTGATGGACGAGTAATAGAAACCGGGATCGATGATGGTTCTGGCAGTTATGTAACTGTTTTAGGAAAAGATGAAGTTGAAATAACTTATGGAAATATTGATAATGTGATGGTTGCTTTATATGATGAAGTTGCCCAAGGAATGATATTAGGCAGTTATCAAGAACAGTTGATTTTAAAATTTGAATATTTAGGTGAGGAAATAACTTATGAAGAGTATCAAAGGATGGAATGATTGGTATCTCCATCCTTTTACTTTGATATATTTATTAGCTGCCTGTTTAAATAATAATTTAAGACAATATTTAAGTGCGTTAATAATCGTATGTATTCATGAATATGGTCATTATTATTTTGCTAAGAAATTTAATTTTAAAATAGAAAAAGTTGAAATTATGCCTTTTGGGGCTTTTTTAAGTTTAGAAGATTATGGAATGCATCATATTGTAGAAGAACTAGTAATGTTATTAGGGGGACTAGTTACTCATTTTGTTTTATATATATTTATTAGCTGTTTTTTTACTAGTGATTATTTACTGGCGGTAAATCGATTAGTGTTGATTTTTAATTTGTTGCCTATTTATCCTTTAGATGGTTCAAAAATTTTATTATTGCTTTTATCATTAGTTGTTGATTATTATCAGGCTATTAAGATTCAAATTAAAGTATCGATTATGTCTTTATCGTTATTAATTGTTTTGTATCATCAACTCGGGTATTTAATTATTTATGGTTATTTAATATATGTTAATTATCAATATATTAAAGAATTTCGTTATATGGTCATTCGTTTATATTTAAACCGGCTTGAAAGTAATCCGTATAAAAAAATTAAACTAAATTATAAATATCGTTTTTATCGACCATATAATAATTATTATTTAATTGATGATCATTATTATAATGAAAAACAGGTTTTATATGAATTGATAAAAAACCTAAAAAACAGTTGACTTAACGAGGTTAAAATTATATAATTCACTTGTTGTAGACCTCTAGCTACAACCGCACATAAGAGGTATTAAAGCATAGCTGCCTTGGTTGGCGAGTCTTAGATATTAAAAATATTATAGGAGGTGCGAAATATGTACGCAATTATTGAAACAGGTGGAAAACAATTAAAAGTTGAAGCTGGTGATACTATTTTTGTAGAAAAATTAGATGTTGAAGCTGGAGAAAAATTTGTTTTTGATAAAGTTTTAGCAATCGGTGATAAAACAATCAAATTAGGAGCTCCTTATGTTGAAGGTGCAACTGTAGAAGCAACTGTTGAAAAACAAGGTAAAGAAAAGAAAGTTGTTGTTTACAAATATAAACCTAAAAAACATTATCACAAAAAACAAGGTCATAGACAACCTTATACAAAATTAGTAATCAATACAATTAATGGTTAATGATTAAAGTAACAGTAAAAAAGAAAGATAATTATATCGTTGATCTTAAAATAAGTGGTCATGCTAATAGTGATGAATATGGTAAAGATTTAGTATGTGCCGGTGTTTCTACAGCTAGTATTGGTACATTAAATATGCTAGTGAAAAAAGATTTTTTAAATCGTAATTTAGGAACAATTGAGGTTGATGAAGGTTATATAAATGTAGTTGTTAATCAAGTGGATGATATTTGCCAAGTGGTGCTAGAGACACTTGTTGTAATATTGGAAACAATGGTTGAAAGCTATAGTCAGTATATTAAAATATCTATTATGGAGGTGTAAGATATGATGTTCAAATTAGATTTACAATTATTCGCTTCTAAAAAAGGGGTTGGGTCAACAAAGAATGGTCGTGACTCTAAATCTAAAAGATTAGGAGCTAAATTATCTGATGGGCAATTCTGTACAGCCGGATCTATTATTTATAGACAAAGAGGAACTAAAATTCATCCTGGTACAAACGTAGGAAAAGGTGGAGATGACACTTTATTTGCTACTGTTGATGGAATCGTAAAATTCGAAAGACTAGGACGTAACCGTAAACAAGTTTCAGTTTATCCTGCTGCATAATTAAAATCCCTGAAAAGGGATTTTTTGTTGTATAATTATTAAATAATTTGTAGCATAATATAATTAAAGGAAAAGAGGTGGCTAGATGCAGTTTATTGATAAAGCAAAAATTAGAGTTGAAGCTGGAAAAGGCGGTGATGGAACAGTTGCCTTTCGTCGTGAAGCCCATGTCCCTAAAGGAGGGCCAGCTGGTGGCGATGGTGGAAAAGGTGGCAGTGTTGTTTTTGTCGCTACTACTTCACTTTCAACATTATTGGATTTAAAATATAATCGTTTATATAAAGCACCTGCCGGGCAAAATGGAATGCCTAAAAAAATGCATGGTAAAGACGCGATTGATACAATTATTAAAGTACCGGTAGGAACAGTAATTATTAACGAGGCTACTGGTAAGATAATGGCTGATTTAACAGAAGATAAGCAAAGAGTTGTAATTGCTAAAGGTGGCCGCGGTGGTCGTGGAAATGCTCGTTTTGCAACTTCAAGAAATCCAGCACCACAAATTTGTGAACGTGGTGAACCTGGTGAAAATTTTGATTTAATTTGCGAATTAAAATTATTAGCCGATGTTGGATTAGTAGGTTTTCCATCAGTAGGGAAATCAACATTATTATCAGTAGTTACTAGAGCTCGTCCTGAAATTGCTGATTATCATTTTACAACTATCGTACCTAATCTAGGAGTTGTTCAAGTTAAAGATGGTCGTAGTTTTGTTATGGCTGATTTACCTGGTTTAATTAAAGGAGCAGCACAAGGAAAAGGATTAGGACATCAGTTTTTACGTCATATTGAGCGTTGTCGTGTTATTGTTCATATAATTGATATGGGTGCTGTTGATGGTCGTGATCCATATGAAGACTATGTAACAATTAATAAAGAATTGGGTGAGTACCAATATCGTTTATTAGAACGACCTCAAATTATTGTTGCCAATAAAATGGATGAAGAAGGTGCTGAAGAAAATTTAGCGCGTTTTAAAGAAAAAGTTGGCGAAGATGTTAAAGTGTTCCCAATCAGTGCTATTATTCATGAAGGTGTTGATCAAGTATTATATGCGGTTGCTGATGCTCTAGCAAATGCACCAGTCTACACTCTTGAAGATGAAGAAGAAAATACTGTTGTTTATACAATGAATGAAGAAGAAACTAAACCATTTGAATTACATAATTTAGGTAATGGTAATTGGTCAATTACTGGTAAGAAAATTGAACGAATGGTGGCAATGACTTCACTAGTTAGTGATGATTCATTAAAACGTTTCTTAATTAAAATGCGTAATATGGGAATTGATGAAGCTTTACGTCAAGCCGGAGCTCAAGATGGCGATAATGTAAAAATTGGAGATTTTGAGTTTGAATATTACGAATAACCAGCTAGTAATTCTAGTTGGTTTTTTTTAATGACGGTGTTATAATTGGTCGTGTGATTTTGATACAAATTTGAGATAAAAAATAAGCTTTGTTATAGTATAATATTTATAAAGGAGTTAGCGATGTATAGCTATATAGTTGGGAAAATTGTTGAAATAAATGTTGATCATATTGTAGTAGAAAATAATGGGATTGGTTATTTAATATATGTAAGTAATCCTTATGAATTTACCAAAGAGGAAGTTAAAATATATTTATATCAGCATGTCAAAGAAGATGGCATCTTTTTATAT
Source organism: Erysipelatoclostridium sp. An15 (assembly GCF_002160675.1). Lineage (NCBI taxonomy): Bacteria > Bacillati > Bacillota > Erysipelotrichia > Erysipelotrichales > Coprobacillaceae > Thomasclavelia > Erysipelatoclostridium sp. An15. The sequence continues at coordinate 21,030 of NZ_NFLA01000022.1, read as the reverse complement.
GGGTTTAAAACCAGTGAAGAAAAAGAAATGTTTTTAAAATTGATTTTAGTTAAAGGAATCGGTTGTAAAACGGCAATGGGAATTTTAGCTACTGGTGATGTTAATAGTATTATTAATGCTATTGAAACTAGCAATGTATCATATTTAAAAAAGATTCCAGGTATTGGTCCTAAAGCAGCGCAACAAATTATTTTAGATTTACAAGGGAAATTTAAAAATAGAGTATTGGAAACTTTGGTTAATAACGAAGATATTGAAGAAGCTAAAGAAGTGTTGATGGCTTTAGGTTATCGTAAAAGTGAAGTTGATCGAGTGTTAAAAATCATTAAAAATGAAAAATTAGATACTAATGGTTATGTAAAAAGAGCTTTAAGTTTATTAGTTAAATAAGGAGGATGGAAATGTCACGAAATGAGGTTCTTGATGTTAATATAGTTGAAGATGAAGAAAGTACTTTACGTCCTTCTTCGTTTGATGAATATGTTGGTCAAACAGATTTAAAAGAAAATTTAAAAGTTTTTGTTGGTGCTGCTAAGTTAAGGAATGAATCATTGGATCATGTTTTACTATATGGGCCTCCAGGATTAGGAAAAACGACGATGTCAATGATTATCGCTAATGAAATGGAAAAGAATATTAAAATTACAACTGGACCTAGTATTGAAAAAACCGGTGATTTAGTAGCTATTTTAACAGCTTTAGAGCCTGGTGATGTTTTATTTATTGATGAAATTCATCGTTTAAATAAAGTAGTTGAAGAAATTCTTTATCCAGCAATGGAAGATTTTTGTGTTGATGTAGTAATTGGTAAAGAGGCTTCAACTCGTTCTGTTCGTATTGATTTGCCACCATTTACTCTAGTAGGAGCAACAACTAGAGCTGGTGACTTATCAGCACCATTGCGTGATCGTTTTGGAATTATTTCTAAATTGGAATATTATGACGAAAAAGATTTAAAAACTATCATTGATCGAACTAGTCGTATCTATCATATGCCAATGGATGATGATGCTAAATCGGCTTTAGCGATGCGTTCACGAGGAACACCGAGAATTGCTAATCGACTATTTCGACGGGTAAGGGACTTTGCTCAGTTTAATGGTGAAGATATCATAACTAAGGAAAGAACAATCGATGCTTTAGATCGTTTAAAAGTCGATACTTTAGGGTTGGATGAAGTGGATCATAAATATTTATTAGGTATTATTCAGCGTTTTAAAGGAGGACCAGTTGGATTAGAATCATTAGCAGCTTCAATTGGTGAAGAACCCCAAACTCTTGAAGATGTTTATGAACCATATTTATTGCAGATTGGTTTGATTAAAAGAACACCCCGCGGTAGAATTGCTACTGCTGAGGCCTACCATCATTTAAATATTCCTTTTGATAAGTAGACTGCTTTGCAGTCTTTTTTATTATCCTTTAAAACAAAAATTATTAGGTAAGCTAAAAAGATTTGTAGTTAGATTATAATAATTGTCTTGTAATAAAGGAGGCGATATGGATGAAAAAACATGAGATAATTGGCTTATTGATTGTATTATTAATATCTACTGTATATTCATTTGTCTTACCTGAAGAAAATGTTGCAAAAATTGTTTTAGAGCCTGAAATTACAATTATTGTTGAAGGGTGTTATAATGAAACATTAATTTTTAATCAAACACCGACAATAGGGGATGTATTGGAAAAATTAAAGATTGAAAATGTATACGGATTTGACCAGACAGTTGTGTTAGAAAGTCAATCCGTTTTTTATATTCCTGATGCTAGTTTAGAATTAATATCGTTAAATAATGCAACAATAGATGAGTTGATGACAATTAAAGGAATTGGACCAAAAACTGCTCAAAAGATTATTGATTATCGAAATCAAACACCCTTTAAAACAATTGAAGATATTCAAAATGTATCAGGAATAGGTGAAAAGACCTATTTGCGTATTCGAGAATTATTATGTTTATAAAATATAGTATTTCTTATTATGCCCTATTTTGTTTGCTAGTAATAATAACAATTTTAGTGCATCCAGTTTTTATAATTTTTGTATTAGGATATAGTGTATTTATTGTTTATCGTCTAAACTGGGTTAATTTAATTTTAATGATAGTTTTTACAATCGCTTTTGTAATGATCATGCATTATCCACAAAGTTGTAGTGATCCTTATTTACAAGGTACTATAATTAGTCAAGATGATAGTAGTGTTGTAATCCAAACTGCTGCTACTAAAGTAAAAGTATATGGTAATTTTACTGGTTTTGCTGTAGGCGATGAACTAGAAATTAAAGTATCATATTTTGATATTAGAGAACCAACAAATGATAATGCCTTTAATTATAAACATTATTTATATAGTCGAGGGATTACTAATAATGCCGTTTTAACAAATATTATTTCTAGTCAAAAGCATGAAACGTTGTTACAAAAATTACAAAGTCGTTTTGCAGGTGAGGATTTAGTTAATAGTTATGCTTCGATGTTTATTATTGGAGTTAAAGATGAATTGATCAATGATTATTATCAGCAATTAACTAATTTATCAGTTGTTCATTTATTTGCTTTATCAGGATTACATATCCATATGTTAAAAGGAATAATAAAAAAGCCATTAGGCTTTTTATTACCAGAGAGATTTTTAGAATATTTTTGTTTAGTAATAATTGGTTTTTATATTTATATTATTCCTTTTAATGTTTCTTTTTTACGAGCGTATTTAGTAATGGTTTTAAATACGCTTTTTAAAAAATATTTAAATCGTTTAGATAGTTTAGGGATAGTTGCATTAATAATGATTTATATGAATCCATATATTATTTTTAACTTATCATTTATCTTTTCTTATTTTATGTATTTATTAATTATATTTATTAATCGCCACAAATATCTTAACTTATTACTATATATAGGTAGCATTCCAATTATTCTGACAATTCAATATCGTATTAATTTATTATCGTTTATCTTGGGGGTTATCTTAACCCCATTAGTTAGTTTATTATATCAATTATTATGGCTATATACATTGTTTGGCAGCTTTTTTAAGCCGGTTACATCTTTAGTTATAACAATGTTGAATAATATAATTGTTTTTTGCGAAGATTTTTCAATTTTTATTAATTTTATGAAACCATCGTTATTTTTCTTGTTAGCTTTTTATTTTATTTATTTTAAATTATTATTTAAAGTAAATATTAAACAAAAAATTTATCATGAAATAATGTTACTACTAAGTTTAATGATTGCATTTTACTTTAAACCATATTATCAAATTTATGGGCAAGTAGTTATGATCGATGTTGGTCAAGGAGATTGTTTTTTAATCCAACAGCCATTTAAACTTGGCAATATTTTAATTGATACTGGTGGTTTGAAAAATACTGATTTGGCTGAAGTTACCCTAGTACCATATTTGCGTTCTATTGGCGTGTTTGAATTAGACTATGTTTTTATTTCTCATGATGATTTTGATCATAGTGGTGCTTATGATTCATTAAGTGAAAAGATTAAAATTAAAGAAACAATTACAACATATCAAGAAAAGATGACTATTGGTAATGTTGAAATAGAAATGTTAAAAACACCATTAAGTGATGATAGCAATGATTCATCTTTGGTATTCGTTGCAACGATTAACAAATTAAAATATTTGTTTACTGGAGATATTTCAACTACGGTAGAAAAGCAGTTAGTTGAAACATATCCGGATTTAAAAGTGGATGTTTTAAAAGTATCTCATCATGGCAGTAATACAGCTACAAGTGCCTTGTTTTTAGAAAAAATAAAGCCTAGAATTGCTTTGATTAGCTGTGGCAAAGGGAATTTATATGGTCATCCCCATGATGATGTTATTCAAAGGTTGCATGATTATGGTGTTAAGGTTTATCGTAGTGATCAAATGGGAATGGTAAAGATTGTATATTATGGTAATGATAATTATATTTTTCAATGACTTTATTATCTAAATGGGCTATAATTGGATTACTGGAGGGATTTAGATGATTTGTTTAATATATGGTGAAGAACGTTTTTTAATGGAACAAAAACTGGCATCTTTAAAAAAGGAATATAATTGTAATGATGAAAACATGAATATTTCTGTTTTTCGTGGTGATGAAGATCGAATGAAAGATGTTTATGAAGATTTGATTACCCCTCCTTTTTTTACTGATAATAAGATGGTTATTTTAAAAAATCCAGTCTTTTTAACAACCAAAAAGGTTAAAAAGGATGATGAACAGTTAAAATATTTTGAAAAATGTTTAACGGATAATCAGGAAACTATTTTTGTAATTTATTATAATGGTGATGATTTTGATAAAAGAAAGAAAGTTGTTAAACAGCTTTTAGGTAGTGTTGAAGTTTTTAAGTATGATAAAGTTAATCACTATCGAATATCTGATAGTACTCGTAAAGCAATAAAACGTCGTGATGCAACGATTGATGATGATGCTTTAGAACTGTTATTAAAACGGGTTGATGATAGTTTAGAAAAAGTGGCCAATGAAGTTGAAAAATTATGTTTGTATAGTAAACATATAACCTATGATATTGTTGATACATTAGTAAGTAAACCGTTGGATGAAAATGTTTTCGATTTAACAAGTGCTATTTTACAAAAAGATCGTCAAAAAATGTTCATGATTTATCATGATTTGATGATTTTAAATGAAGAGCCTATAAAACTAATTGTCTTGATAGCTAATCAAATGCGATTGATTTATCAAGTGAAATTATTGGTTCGAAAAGGGTATAATGATAAAGAAATTGGAAAGATATTAAGTATTAATCATTATCGATTGAAATATCTACGACAAGAAGGACAAGACTATGATCTTAATGAATTATTAGAATGTATTGATCAATTATCAAAACTTGATGTTGAAATTAAAACAGGGAAAATCGATAAAAAAGTTGGACTAGAATTATTTATGATTAGAATTTAGGAGGATATATGGAGTCGTTACGTGAATTATTTAAAATAGGGGTGGGCCCTTCTTCTTCGCATACAATGGGGCCACAAAGAGCAGCATTAAAAATTAAGGAAACATATCCTGATGCCGATCATTTTGAAGTGTATTTACATGGTTCATTAGCTTTAACAGGAAAGGGACATCTTACTGATTATATTATCGAAGAAACTTTAGGTAAAGATAAAGTTAAAATTCATTTTGTAAGTGAGGCCTTACCTAAACATCCAAATGGAATGATTTTTGTAATTTATCAAGATGGTAAAGAAATCGATCGGATTACGGTATATTCAGTTGGTGGTGGTACTTTAATGTATGATAATGCTAAAATTGCGCCACCTAAACAAGTTTATCCACATCATAATTTAAAAGAAATTCTTGATTATTGTGAAAAACAGGGAATTAATCTTTATCATTACACTCTTGAGTTTGAAGATGAAGATTTTAAAGCATATTTATATGAAGTAATTGATGCGATGTTTAAATGTGTTGAATCAGGCTTAGCAGCAACAGGAATTATTCCAGGACGATTAAAATTAAAAAGAGTAGCTAAATCAATGTATCAACAAGCTATTAATACGCGACGTTCAGGTGAACGAGATCGGTTACTTGTTAGTAGCTATGCTTATGCTGTTAGTGAAGAAAATGCTTGTGGTCATCAAATAGTAACAGCACCAACTTGTGGTGCTAGCGGGGTATTACCAGCTGTATTGTATTATTGTTATAAACAGTTAGGATTACCAAAAAAAGAAATTATCAAAGCTTTAGCGGTAGCAGGAATATTTGGGAATGTTATTAAAACAAATGCAACGATTTCTGGGGCTGATGGTGGCTGCCAGGCTGAAATTGGTAGTGCTTGTGCTATGGCAGCAGCTGCTTATGGCTGGATCTTAGAACTTAATAATAGTTTGATTCAATATGCAGGAGAAATGGGCTTAGAACATAACTTAGGTTTGACATGTGATCCTATTGGTGGTTATGTCCAAATTCCATGTATTGAACGAAATGGTTTTGGCGCTTTAAGAGCTATGGATGCGGCAATGTACGCTAAGCAATTAGGATATTTAAGAAAAAATAAAGTTTCTTTTGATGCAGTAGTAAGAGTAATGAAAGAAACAGGAAAAGATTTAAATAGTGCTTATAAAGAAACTTCTTTAGGTGGTTTAGCTAAAGAATTTGGTTTTGAAGATGAAGACTAATTCTTTATATATCCATATTCCTTTTTGTCAGGATATTTGTGCATACTGCGATTTTTGTAAAGTATTTTATCAAGAAAAAATAGTAGATGAGTATCTTAAGGTTTTAAAAGAAGAATTGGATGGTCTTGTAGTTAAGGAACCGCTAAAGACCATTTATATTGGTGGAGGGACACCTAGTTCTTTAAATTACCAGCAGTTATCTTTTTTAATGGCGATGATCAAACCTTATCTAAGTGATTCTTTACAGGAGGTTTGTATTGAAGTTAATCCTGAAAGTATAGATGATAAGAAAATGAAAATTTTAAAAGATGGCGGGATCACTCGCTTGAGTATCGGTGTTGAATCATTTAATGAGAAAATATTAAAGGCAATTAATCGTCATCATAATAAACAGCAAGTTTATAATGTAATAAAGATGGCTCATGAGTTCAACATTGATAATGTTTCCATTGATTTAATGTATGGACTACCAAAACAGACTTATCAGGATATAAAAGCAGATTTACTGGAAGTTTCTAAATTAAATATTCAGCATATTTCTTATTATGCATTAATTTTAGAAGATCATACTGTTTTAAAAAATCAGGATTATCATTTATTGGATGAAGAAACAGAGTTACAAATCAATCGCATGATTGATAATGAACTTGCAGCGCTTGGTTTTTATAAATATGAAATTAGTAATTTTGCAAGACCAGGTTATCAATCAATTCATAACTTAGCTTATTGGCATTATGATAATTATTATGGGATTGGAATAGGTGCTAGTGGTAAGGTTGATGATTGTTTATATGAACATAATCGGAATTTAAATGCTTATTTAAAAAGGAAAAATATTATTGATAAAACTACTTATTCTAAAGAAGATACAATGTTTAATCATTTGATGATGTCACTTAGATTAACAGCTGGATTGGATCTAAATGAATTTAAAAGAAGATATGGTGTTACTGTTATGGATGTTTATCCTGATGCGCTTTTAAAGCATTTGAAGTTAAAAACGTTGGTTATTGAAAATGACCATTTAAAATGTAATGAGGAATCGATATATTTATTAAATAATATTTTGATCGATTTTTTATAAAAGAGGCAGCTTGATAGCTTGTATTCATTAATATTTTTGATGAATATAGGATATTTAGCTGTTTTTTTATTTTTTAGCACAAAGATGTTGACAGTGCTAAAAAAAGATGTATAATGTATTTAGCACAAAGGAAAGATGAGTGCTAAGGGTGGTGAAACTAATGCTAACAGCAAGGCAATTATTAATATTTAAATGTATTGTTGATGAGTTTATTGAAACTGCAGAACCAGTAGGCTCAAAGACATTGATGAATAAATACCAATTGCCATATTCAAGTGCAACCATTCGAAATGAGATGAGTAATCTTGAAGAATACGGGTATATTGAAAAAACTCATACTTCTTCAGGACGAGTTCCTTCGATTGAAGGTTATCGTTTTTATGTTGATAATCTAGCAAAGCATGATTTAGATGAAGGTGTAAAAAACCAGGTGGCTCAGATTTTTAGTGATCGTCATCGCAGCTTGAATGAAATTATTCAAGATAGCTGTGAGATGTTAAGTGATTTAACTCATTTAACATCAGTGGTTTTAGGACCTGATTCTAGCTTTGATACATTACAGCAAATAAGTGTTGTGCCATTAAATGAAAATCGAGTAACTGCGATTATTATTACTAATCAAGGACATGTTGAAAATAAAATTTTCGATATTAACCGTGAGCATAAGATGGAAGACTTATTAAGCTGTGTTGGCGTTATGAATGATTTGTTGATTGGAACTCCAATCGATCAGATTGCATTTCGTTTAGAAAGAGATGTAAAACCGATTTTGTCAGTTAAAATCAAGGAACATGAAGAATTATTCAATGCTTTTCTTGAAGCGTTTGTTCGTTTTGCTTCTAGCAACGTTTACTTTTCAGGAAAAGAGAATATGTTGTACCAGCCAGAGTATAACGATGTTAATAAGTTGAGAAGAATCGTTAGTGCATTTGAAAACTCTCAAGTATGGAATTTCTTACAGCCTTTATCCAATGAAGAAGGGGTTACGGTAAGAATTGGTTCTGATTCACCAATAAATGAAATTGAAGATGTTTCTGTTATTTCTGCTTCATTTAAGACCGGAGAAAGAACCAAGGGATCTATTTCAGTAATTGGGCCGACAAGGATGCCATATGAAAAAGTAGTTTCCTTAGTAGAGTATATTTCAAAGAATATTGAAGAAGCTTTCTTTGAAGAATTTGATGAGACAGATGATGATTCAAACGATGAATAGAGGTGAATATAATGAGCGATAAAGAAAATAATGTAGTAGACGAAACAGCAGAAGAAACTACTGAAGAAGTAGTTGAAGAAACAGAAAATATTGATGAAGATAAAGAAAAATCGGCTGAACAGCAAATTAATGATTTGATGGAAGAAGTAAATGCTTGGAAAACAGATTATTATAAAGTATTTGCAGATATGGAAAATCTTAAAAAGAGATTGCAAAATGAACATGCAAATGCCATGAAATTTATGATGCAATCATTTATTGAACAGTTATTACCGGTTGTTGATAATTTTGAAAGATCATTAGCAATCGTTAATCCAAGTGATGAAATCAAGAACTTTTTAAAGGGTTATGAAATGATCTATTCTCAATTGATGGAAGTTTTAAAAGCTCAAGGAGTTACAGTGATCAAAGCTGAAGGTGAAGAATTTGATCCTAATTTCCATCAAGCTGTAATGACAGTTAAAGATGAGAATTTTAAACCAAATATGGTTGTTGAAGAATTACAAAAAGGATATATGTTAAAAGATCGCGTTATTCGTGCATCTTTAGTAAAAGTTAGTGAGTAATAGGAGGAATGTTATTATGAGTAAGATTATTGGTATTGACTTAGGTACTACAAATTCATGTGTCAGTGTTATGGAAAATGGTGAAGCAAAAGTTATTGCTAATCCAGAAGGAAATCGTACAACTCCATCTGTTGTATCATTTAAAAATGGTGAAATTATTGTTGGTGAAGCTGCAAAACGTCAAGCAGTTACTAACCCAGATACAGTTATGTCAATTAAAAGACATATGGGAACTAGCCATAAAGAACATGTAAATGGTAAAGATTATACACCACAAGAAATTTCAGCAATGATTTTACAAAACTTAAAAGCTACTGCTGAAGCATATTTAGGTGAAACAGTTACTAAAGCTGTAATTACTGTTCCAGCATATTTCAACGATGCGCAACGTCAAGCAACTAAAGATGCTGGTAAAATCGCAGGATTAGAAGTAGAACGTATTATTAACGAACCAACTGCTGCTGCTTTAGCATTCGGTCTTGATAAATTAGATAAAGAACAAAAAGTATTAGTATATGATTTAGGTGGTGGTACTTTCGACGTATCAATCCTAGATTTAGCTGATGGTACTTTTGAAGTATTAGCAACTGCTGGTGACAACCGTTTAGGTGGAGATGATTTTGACCAAAAAATCATGAACTGGGTAGTTGAAGAATTCAAAAAAGAACAAGGAATTGATTTATCTGCTGATAATATGGCAATGCAAAGAATTAAAGAAGCTGCTGAAAAAGCTAAAAAAGACTTATCAGGAACTATGCAAACACAAATTTCATTACCATTCATTTCAGCTGGAGCTAGTGGACCATTACATTTGGAATTAACATTAACAAGAGCTAAATTTGATGAATTAACTCGTGATTTAGTTGAAAGAACTGAAGGACCAGTTCGTCAAGCATTATCAGATGCTGGTATGCAACCAACTGAAATTCATCAAGTATTATTAGTTGGTGGTTCAACTCGTATTCCTGCAGTTCAAGAATCAGTAAAAAGATTATTAGGAAAAGAACCTAATAAATCAGTAAACCCTGATGAAGTTGTATCTATGGGTGCAGCAATTCAAGGTGGTGTTATCGCTGGTGATGTTAAAGACGTATTATTATTAGACGTTACTCCATTATCATTAGGTATCGAAACTATGGGTGGTGTAATGACAGTATTAATCGAAAGAAATACAACTATTCCAACTACTAAATCACAAATTTTCTCAACAGCTGCTGATAATCAACCTGCTGTAGATATCAACGTATTACAAGGTGAAAGATCAATGGCTAGAGATAATAAACAATTAGGTTTATTTAAATTAGATGGAATTGAACCAGCACCTCGTGGTGTACCACAAATCGAAGTTACTTTCAGCATTGACGTTAACGGTATCGTAAATGTTAAAGCTAAAGATTTAAAAACTCAAAAAGAACAATCAATCGTTATCCAAAACTCTAGTGGATTAAGTGATGAAGAAATCGATCGTATGGTTAAAGAAGCTGAAGCTAATAAAGCTGAAGATGAGAAAAAACGTAAAGAAATCGAAACTAGAAATAAAGCTGAACAAATGATCAATGAAATTGATAAAGCTTTAGCTGAACAAGGTGATAAGATTGATGCTACACAAAAAGAATCAGCTCAAAAATTAAGAGATGAATTAAAGACTGCATTAGATAACAATGATATGGCTACATTAGAAGCTAAAATGTCTGAATTAGAACAAATGGCACAACAAATGGCTTCATATGCATATCAACAACAAAACAATAATGCTGGTGCAAATACTAACACATCTGGTACAACAAATAACCAAGATGACAATGTTGTTGATGCAGATTTTGAAGAAAAGAATTAATTTAAAGCCAAGGCTTTGCCGCCTTGGTTTTAACTAGTATAAAGAGGGTGAATATATGGCTGAAAAAAGAGATTATTATGAAGTCTTAGGAATAAGTAGACAAGCTTCAGCTGATGAAATCAAGCGAGCTTATCGTAAAAAAGCAAAACAATATCATCCCGATGTCAATAAAGAGCCCGGTGCTGAAGAAAAATTCAAAGAAGTTCAAGAAGCATATGAAGTATTATCTGATCCAAATAAAAAAGCAACATATGATCGTTTTGGTCATGCTGCTTTTGAACAAGGTGCTGGAAATGGCGGTGCTGGTGGATTTGGCGGATTTGGATTTGAAGATGTCGATTTAGGTGATATTTTTGGTTCGTTTTTTGGCGGTGGTGCAAGAAGCCGTCAACGAAACAATGGACCACGACGTGGTGAAGACCGCTTAATGCGTTTAAATATTGATTTTATGGAAGCAGTAAAAGGTGTTAAAAAAGATATTAAAATAACTTATGATGCACCTTGTAGCCACTGTAATGGAAGTGGCGCAAAAAATCCAAATGATGTTCAAACATGTTCTCGCTGTGGTGGTCGCGGAACTATCCAGCAACAACAAAGATCTCCTTTTGGAACATTTGTAACAGAAACAACTTGTCCTGATTGTAATGGTACTGGTAAGGTTGTTAAAGAAAAATGTCCTCATTGTCATGGACGTGGTTATGAGACTAAAACAGTTACTGTTCAATTGGATATTCCTGCAGGTATTAATTCTAACCAGCAATTACGTGTCGCTGGCAAAGGTGGCCGTGGTGTAAACGGTGGTCCTAACGGTGATTTATTTGTTGAAATTCAAGTAGGAAGTCATCCACATTTTAAACGTGATGGTCGTAACATTCATATTACTGTTCCGGTTTCTAATGTTGATGCAACTTTAGGGTGTGAAGTTGATGTTCCAACTGTTCAAGGGGATGTAACAGTTAAAATCCCAGCTGGAACACAATCTGGAACTATTTTAAGATTAAAAGGTAAGGGTGTAAAAGATCTTCATAGTAGTAATTATGGGGATGAAATGGTACGAATTGAAGTTAAGATTCCTACTAAGTTATCTTCAGAAGAAAAAGAATTATATCAAAAGCTTTCAAAATTATCTAAGAAAAAAGAATCAATTTTTGATGCATTTAAACGTCAATTTAAAAAATAAATTAAATTTTAATATATAAAAAAGAAAGATATGCTTTAATAAAAAAACATACCTTTCTTTTTTTAGTTATTACTTTTTGTATTTTGGATAAAATAAAAATAGTACTTGCGTACTATTTATATTACTAAGCTGATTTTCTTAAAGTTCTTAATTCTCTAGCAGAAATTCTTACTTTTGTAGGTTTACCATCTACTAAAATAGTGGCTTTTTGTAAATTAACATTCCATTTTCTTCTACTTGCATTTAATGCATGTGAACGTGTATTTCCAGACATTGGTCCTTTACCACTGATTTGACATTTTCTTGACATGGGTTCTCCTCCTTATCTTTAGTAGTGTTTTTTACGTACTGCAATATATTATCATCTTTGCTCGTAAAAAGCAATTACTTTTTATAAAAAAGTATTAATTTCTCGATAAAAAATAAATCTTGAAAAATTTTAATAGTTTGCTAGAATAAAATCTAGCTCTAAGAATTGTCAAGAGTTATTATTTAAGATATAATTGTTAGAGATAGTATTTTTAAACGAATACAAGGAGGCATATAGATGATTGAAAAAAATAATAATATGGGAACTGTCAACATTTCTTTAGATGTTGTAGCTACTATTGCCGGTGGTGCCGCAATCGAATGCTATGGAGTAGTAGGAATGGCTAGCCAAAAAAGACTTAAAGATGGTTACTATGATCTTTTAAGAAAAGAAAACTATTCGAAAGGTATTGTTGCCCATAATGGAGAAAGTGGTCTAATTTTAGATCTTTATGTTATATTGGGATATGGAATCAAAATTACAGAAGTATTGCATGAGGTGCAAAAAAAGGTAAAATATGTAGTTGAGTCTACTTTAGATGTAAATGTAGAAGCAGTTAATGTCTACGTTCAAGGTATACGAGAAGTAGAGTAGAGGAGATAGAAGATGAAAGAAGTAACAGGTGAATTATTTAAAGAGATGGTTTTATGTGGTGCCAATACATTGCATAATAATTATCCAGAAATCGATGCATTAAATGTCTTTCCAGTTCCTGATGGTGATACTGGTACTAATATGTCATTAACTTTTTCTGCTGGGGCAAAAGAAGTAGATAATTTTGATTCTAATAATATTGGAGATATTTCTAAAAAGTTGTCAAAAGGGTTATTAATGGGTGCCCGTGGAAATTCTGGGGTAATTTTATCACAGATTTTTAGAGGTATTTCAATGACTTTACAAGGTCATGAAAGTGCCGATGCTATGTTATGGGCTGAAGCATTGCAAAACGGCGCTAAAGTAGCGTATAAAGCGGTTATGAGACCTGTAGAGGGAACAATACTAACAGTTATTAGAGAAGCTAGTGAAGCAACAATGAAATATGCTAAGCCAGGCATGGAAATTGAAGATGTTTTCTCTTATTTTGTAAAAGAAGCTGAATTAGCTTTAGAAAGAACACCAGAGTTATTACCAGTCTTAAAAGAAGTTGGAGTAGTAGATAGTGGTGGTGCTGGATTATTACTTGTATTTACAGGATTTATGGCTGCTCTAGCTGGTGAAAGAGTTGATTATGTTGAGATTAAATCATCATCAGATACAGCTATGAGTGCTGTTGCTAGTGTTGAAAGTGGCGAAGATGGTTATGGTTATTGTACAGAATTTATTATTAGACTAGAACCTTCATTAGTAACTAAATTTAAAGAAGATCAACTAAAAAAAGAATTAGAACTTTTACCAGGTAATAGTATCGTAGTTGTTCAAGATGAAGAAATTGTTAAAGTCCATGTTCATACTATGAAACCAGGAAATGCTTTAAATATTGCTCAACGTTTTGGAGAATTCGTAAAAATCAAAATTGAAAATATGCAAGAGCAAAATGATGCAATTCAAGGTAGTGCAGGATCAATTGTAGGTGTTGATGATAGCAAAGCTAATGATAAAGGACCTGCTAAAGAAACTGCAGTTATTTCAGTATGTGCAGGTGATGGTTTACGTGATTCTTTCTTAGAGTTACATTGTGATTATGTTGTTAGTGGTGGCCAAACTATGAATCCTTCTGCTGAAGACATGGTTCAAGCAGTTAGAAAAGTTAATGCTAAAAATGTAATTATTTTACCTAATAATTCAAATATTGTAATGACTGCTCAACAAACAGCAACAATTTTAGAGGATGAAGTAAATGTAATAGTAATTCCAACTAAAACTATTCCACAAGGATTATCAGCATGTATTATGTACAATCCAGAAGCTACTCTTGATGAAAATGTTGCTGATATGACAGAAGCTGTTGGCAATGTTAAAACAGGACAAGTAACATTTGCAATTAAAGATACTGTAATTGATGGTGTTGAAATTAAAGCAAATGATTATATGGCTTTGGTTGAAAAGAATATAATAGATTGTAAAGATAATAAATTAAAAGCATTAAAAGTTGTATTAGAAAATATGATTGATAATGATTCTGAAATTATTACACTAATTTGTGGTGAAGATGTAAATGACGAAGATGTTGAAGAAATCGAAAGCTTCGTTGAAGATAATTTTGATGTTGAATTAGAAGTAATCGATGGAAAACAGCCAGTATATTCGTTTATTGTAGGTGTTGAATAAATTCAATTCTCAAAAAGTGCCGATATAATCAGCACTTTTTTAATTGATATTCAAATTTTACGCTTATTTTACGCTTATTTACGCACAAATTTGGAAATATTAAGTAAAAAAGCCTGTTTTTTATTGGTCATCTTCAAGATTGAATTCGATTAGTTGAGCTATCTGATGTTCCTTGGATTTTAAGACATCAGCATATATATTAGCTGTTGTTTGAATATCATTATGGCCTAGATGAGAAGAGACTACTTTTATATCTACATCGTTCATAAGTAACAATGTTGCATTAGCATGTCTTAAGAAGTGAACTGTTATATATTCATAATCAGTTCCTTTTTTTACTGCGTTTAATCTTTTATTGATATTATTTCTATGTATATAATCTCCTAATGGAGTAGAGAAAACTATATTAGGATTAATATATTGTTCTTTTAAAAATTGTTTTCTTTCATTTTGTTCTTGTTGGACCATTTTAAGAATGTTAAAAACGGTGTTAGACATTCCTAGTATTCGATAGCTGTTATTTGTTTTTGGTGGTCCAATAATTGGATCCTTTCCGACAAAATTAATAGTTTTGTTGATATTAATTTCTTTATTTTTAAAATCAATATCATTCCAAGTTAAAGCTAAAGTTTCTCCAATACGCATTCCTGTATAAATTTGAAATTGGATAACTGCATTATGAACTGAAAAATCATTTGTTTTTTTTTATGATATCTTTAATTTGATTAATTTCTAATGGCCTTTTCTTGATTGATTTATTAATGCTAGGCTTTATTGCATGATTACATGGATTTTCTTTAATCCATCCTTGAGAAATAGAAAATTCAAATAATCTATTTAATGCTGAAAAAACTGTTTGAACATAGGAATCTTTATAATACTGTTTTGGACGTAAAGGTTTCCCGGTTTTTCTATCTCTAACAATGGCAACATCATTTAAAAAGATAGTTATGCGACTGGTAGAAATATCACCAATACGGTAGTTCCCTAATTCAGGTAAAATCTTATTTTGGACTAAACTATCAAGTGAGTATATGGTTGATTCTCTTAATTTATTTGGAGCATAGTATTTCTTATACCACGACCATACTTCAGATAGTTTTTTATCAATACCAGTACTTTGTTTCATTTGAAATTGATTTTGAAATTCTAATTCCATTTCTTTTGCAATCTGTCTAGCTTTGCGTATTCCCATACCTTTAGGTTGTTTAAATGATTTATATTTACGATTTTGAACATATTGACCTCGTCGATCAATTTTATAACCTTCAAATACAGTTATATAAAATGAAATAGTACCATCTTTATTCTTTTTTTCACGAATACTCATTTTGAATTTCCTTTCTTAATAGTATTTAAATATTTTTTTAAATCAACCAGTGCTATATTATGTTGTTTTAATGATTTTAGTATTTGAATAGATTTTTTATCAAGTAATAATATTGATTCTACATATTCATCATGATTGATATAAAAATCTTGTTTTAATAAAAAATCTAACGAGACATTATATAGTTTAGGAAGCGTGTAAAGAACTTTATTACTTGGAGTACGTGTACCTTTTTCGTAATGGCTTAAAGCTTGTTTTGTCATAAATCCACTCGCTTTAGCTGCTTCTACTTGGGTATATCCAGCATATAATCTAGCATATTTAAATCTGTTATTTATGTGTTTACGTTTCATATAAATAATCCTTATAGTGCCTTTGTATAAAGAAATTTATACGTTTTATTTTGTTATAATCTATAATACTATTTAATAGTGACAGTAATTCATCATCGATACCTAAAACTTTATCCATATAATCATTATGATTTTTATAATCATCTAAACAGAGCAGGTAATCAGTAGATACTTTTAGTACTTCATGCATTCGTATTATTGTATCAACATTAGGTAATCGTTTTGATTTTTCATATGACATTATAGTTGCTTTACCACCTTTGAATCCAAGTAGTGATGACAATTGTGGTTGAGTAAGTTTCATTGTTCTTCGACATTCTTTAAAGCGATTGGGTAAGTTTTTATCTTTGTAATATGTAACCATTTTTTCTCCTTTCTTAGATGTATCAAAGTATAGCAGTCTGTTGACATAATCATTATAAGAATGAAAAAAATTATTACAAAGGTACGATTTTTCAGCACAGTTTGTTTTTCTTTATATAGTTCATGTATGTTTTATGAAAGTATATTTTCGTGAATTATTATGATTAAAAGTTTAATAACTTTTTTAAAATTAAATATAAAATTTTGCGGATATCTTATGAATTTAAGGTATCCGCTTTTTTATTAGGCAGGTGAACTATATGGAGTATATATATAAGGTGGTGAATCTACAACAGTTAGATGAATTTCCAAATCATCCATATCAGGTAAGAATAGATGAAGATTTAAGAAATCTTCAAAAAAGCATCATGGAAAGAGGAGTTGATGAACCATTGATTGTTAGAAAGATTAATGACAGGTATCAAATCATATCTGGACATCGAAGAATGAAGGCCTGCCAATTGGCTGAGATTAACGATGTACCCGTCAGGATAGTTGATCTTAATGATGACGAAGCTGTAATCATGATGATTGACAGCAATTTGCATAGAAGAAAATTATTGAAAAGTGAGTTAGCATTTGCCTATCGAATGAAATATGAAGCTTTAAAACATCAAGGAAAAGTAATTGATGAAGCTTCGTATCCAGTAGATACGAAGTATAATACTGATTCAGCTCAAAGAATTGCAAATGAAAAAGGTACTAGTAGAGCACAAATATTTCGCTATATACGTTTGACTTATTTAAATAAAGAACTACTTAATCTGGTTGATGAAGAAAGAATTGCTTTTCGACCAGCAGTAGAACTTTCATTTTTAAATGGTAAACAACAGGAAATGCTTTTAAAAGTTATAGAAGAACTTGATGCAACACCTAGTTTATCTCAGGCTAAATTCTTTAAAGAACTGGCACAAGATGATGAGCTGGATGAAGAAACCATCTATGATGAATTATTGCAGGAAAAGCCAAATCAAAAGGAAAAATTAAAATTGGAAGCCAGTAAATTAAGCCAGTATTTTCCTAGAGGTGTGACACCTCTGGAAATGCAGGAAGCTATCTTTTATTTGTTGGAAGAACACAGTGATGAACTGGAACAGTATATGGCCACTTCATATGAACTGAAGATATAAAAAACAAGTAAGAAAAGCTTAGTTGTCTATTTACCAGCGGGAGAGAGGAAAAATGATAAGTAATAATGTTTATTTAAGATTCGATACTTTTGATGATGAAAAAAGTGTATTGAATTTTATTAAGGAAGAAAACAATTTTAAAGCTAATTCTAAAACATGGAAGAAAGATATCTACAAGTTATTGAGATACAAAAAGAAGCATTTAAGGAATTTTGGTAAAGATAATCAGTATCGTAATATTTTTGGCTATTATCTGAAGATCATGATTCCCGATACTTTTGATAAAAGAGTTGATGAGTTTGTGAGAAAAACTATGTTAGAAATTGATAAACGATTTTTAAAAGACTTGTATGTTTATAAAATAATTACAGAAGGTAAAGGAATGTATGTTGAGATTATCTGTTTTACAAGATATGTGTATAAAAGAGCAAAGAGATGTCTAAAGAAATATCAGCGTGATTATTACTATGATCAAAAGACAAAAAAATTATGCAAGAAGAATCATCCTGATGCTGTATTAAAAGCTAAAAAGGGTGATCTTATGCTGGATAGCAATGGTCATGAAATATATGAAGCTGTTGAGGTCAAAACAGTTGAAGATAGAATCTTTGTTTATAAAACAATTCAGCAATTAACACGAAGATTAAAGAATGCTGTGGCAACTGTCATTAAAGATGATCAGTATCATGAGCTGATTGTTAATATTGTTTCAAGAATTACCATTGTTAAAGATGATAGTTTGGCGGTTAAAAAATATAAACAACAAAGAAATATAGTTATCAGGAAAATCAATGAAATTATTCGATCTTTTGTTGAGCATATGAAATTGGGAAATCTTTTAACCATTTCGAAAATAGAAGAAGTCAATGAAGAATGGTGCAAAAAAGTTGATGAGATGGTTCATGAAAAAAGCTGTTGTTTTGATGATATGAAAGATTATCTTTATAAATGGTGGCAACAGAATATTATTGAAGTCATGTTCTAGTCGGTAAATTTACCGGGTAGAAAATTTGTACATTTGTTTATAAAGTGAAAAAGAAACAAAATAAAAACAGAAAGGTTCCAGTAAAGCTGGATTAAGGGAAAAGAAAATGAAAATTATAAGTGTAATCAATCAAAAAGGTGGCGTTGGAAAAACGCAGACAAGTATTAATTTAGCAGTAAGCTTAAGCAGAAAGGGATATCGTGTACTGCTTATAGATGGAGATGCACAGGGCAATGCAACAAGCTATTTTGACAAAAAAGTAAATGATATCAATCTATCAAAATTTATAGAAAAAGAGTTTGATAATCAAGAACCATTAAAATGGCTTGAGGAGGCATTAGGTGATGCATTCTATGAATATGATATCAATGATGTTCTTTTAGGACAGTGTCAGATCAAAGAAGCAATATATACTACTGATTATGAAAATCTGTCTATTATACCATCTACAGAAACAAGACTGATCAATACAGATCAGCTTATAAAAGCTGCCAATAAAATGCAGCATAATCGTCTAAAGAAAGCGTTAAGGGATGTAAGAAAAGAATTTGATTATGTTGTCATTGATAATGCGCCAACATTTAATACAATCACTCTAAATACTTTATTTACTAGTGATGAAGTCATCATTCCTTTAAAAATTGGAAGATTTGAACTTGCAGGTTTTATCAAAACAATGAATGAACTGGAAAATCTAATGAATGACTTTGAATGCTTTTATCAGATCTATGTGCTTTTTAATATGATTCCTAGAGGTAAGAGACCTCTTTATAGTGCTTTCATTGAAAAAATCAGAAAAATATTTAGTTCAACAGATAAATTATATGAAATTAAAGTTTTAAATACCACAATAGGCTATCAGGATGCTGTTGCTTCTAAGTCAGCTATGTCCTGTCAGCTGTTAGTTGATACCAAGAGTAAGATTGCTGATGACTACAAAAGATTTGCAGAAGAAATATTAGAAAAAGAATAGTAGGTGATACATATGAGTTTAACAGATTTACAGAATATGCAACCTAAGATGAATCATCTGCTCGGTCTTAGAAAAATTGATATTGAAGATATAAAAGAAAATGATCATAACATTTTTGAACAAAGAGATATCGATGAACTGAAAGAAAATATCAAAAAAGATGGACTATTAAAACCGTTGGAGGTTTATCAGAATGGTGATCATTATATTTTGATAGGTGGACATCGTCGTTATAACGCTTTGTTGCAGCTGTATATGGATGATTTAATCGAACCAGAGATTAACTGTATTGTCTATCCCAAACCGGATTGTGAAAATAATGAATTGATTCAGATCATTGCTTCAAATGCTCAAAGAAACATGAGCAAAGCAGAACTGGTTGAAATAACAAGAATACTGTTAAAAGTTTTAGAGAGTGAGCCGGACAGAAAACCAAAGGGCATGGAAACCAGAGTCTGGATAGGCGGATATTTAGGGGTATGTGGTAAGACAGCGCAGGAATATATCAATTTAGCAAGAGGAAAAAAGAAAGCTTCAAAAAAAGAAAGAGATACATCTTTTGAATACGTTGAAACGTTACTTAGAGAGAAGTATTCAACTAAAGTAAAGGTGACTAAAAATAGATTGACACTTATTTACAATGGAGTGGATGATCTTAATAGAATACTTGAAATCATGAATTGTATAGAAAAATAAAATGGAGGACTTATATGTTTAAAGTAATTTTATGTGGAAAAATCTGTAGTGAATTGACTATCAAAGAAGTTGGAGACAGAAAGGTATGTAATTTTACATTGGCATGTAAAAATGCATTTGATAAATATGAATCACATGTACGATGTTCAATATGGGGTTCGTTTGTTGATGAACTGGTAAAGAAAGATTACACAGATAAAACAGTACTGATCGAAGGAGAAGGAACGAATAAGCTGTTGGAAAACAATGATGGAAATCGTCATTATATTTTTAATGTCAAATGTTCAAGAATTGAAGTTGTATGATAAAATGAGGTTTTCGCCCTGAAAAGACAAATAAACAATAGACGATAGTCGGCGAAACCTCTCTCCTTTTTAGTTTATGAAAGGCAGGTAACTAAAGTGAATATTAAAGAAAGAAGAAAAGAAACAAAGGCATATGATCTGGTTACATTGGTGTTAATGTCAATATAAAATTTACCAAAAGTGTTAGTTTAATTTTCACCAGTTCTGGTTGTTATGATCATCATCCTCAATCATGGATATCTTATCCTTTGTTCGATATGACCTTCCTG